>DATJJL010000415.1:0-2939 GCA_035492155.1 Ramlibacter sp.
TCCACGTCCAGGGCACATAGGAACGGCCAATCAGCACAACGGCATTGCGGAACAGGTAGTAGTGGCGCAGCGGGCTATGCATGGGATACGCGCGGCCCAGTACGCGGACCGGCTCGCCGCCGAGTTCATGGCTCATATGCACCCATGGCACGCCCAGCACCCGATAGCCCTTCTGCTTGGCACGCACACACCATTCCAGGTCGACAAAATCGATGAAAAGCGCGTCGTCCATCGGACCGATGCTCGACCACCAGCGCAAATTGATGCACGACCCCGACGAAATCAGGAAATCGACCTCGATGGGCTGATCGCCCTGCGGCACGATCCGCTCCAGCGTGCCCCACTTGAAGCGCACGAACGGCGCGAGGCCGCGCAGGCGCGCATCTTCGTAGGCCGGGCCCGCCAGCGCGACACGCTCTCCTGAAGCGTTGGCCGCGTCGATGACCTTCGGCAACTCCGTGAACAGCGACGCGGGCGGCTCGCTGTCCTGATCGAAGATGATCGCCATGTCGAAGCCGCCGCGAATCAGCGCTTCGACGCCCTGATTGATCGCTGTCGCGATGCCCGCATTCTCACCGTTGGCCAGGTACTCGATCGCGCCGGCTAGTCCCAGCTCGCTCGCTGGGCGCACGTCCGGCGTGTTGTCGACCACCACGCAGTGCATCCTTGCGGCGAGCCGGTTGGCCCGCTCGATACAGGCCGCATCGGGGTTGTAGAAAACAACGACGGCCCCCGTACGCGATGTCAGCGGCGTGCTGCTCAACGCTCGGCCAGGCAAAGTTGCAAGGCGTCGCGCCAGTCCGGCGCCTGCACGCCGAACGTCCGTGCAAGCTTGTCATTCGACATGCGCGAGTTGCCGGGCCGCTTCGCCGGCGTCGGATAGGAAGCAGCCGGGATCGGTTTGACGGTCGGCGTTTTCGCCAGACCCGACAGTTCGAAAATGGCCTCGGCAAAACCGTGCCACGATGCCGAACCCGTCGCGGTCAGGTGATAAACGCCCGAATGCTGCTGCCACCAGTCGCTCTGGCCCGGCGCCGCTGCCTGCGCGAGTACGTTCGCAGTGAGCGCCGCAATCGTTTTCGACCAGGTCGGCGCGCCGACCTGGTCGGCGACCACGCTCAGCTCGTCACGGTCCGCGCCGAGGCGCAGCATCGTCAACAGGAAGTTCTTGCCGCGCGTGCCGTACACCCAGCTCGTGCGGAAAATGAGGTGCGCGCAACCGCTCGCGGCGATGGCCTGCTCGCCGGCCAGCTTGGTGCGTCCATACGCGTTTTGCGGATCGGTGGGATCGTCTTCGACGTAGGCGCCGTCTTTCTCGCCGTTGAACACGTAGTCGGTCGAATAATGGACCAGCGCCGCGCCCAGCTTCTTCGCTTCTTCAGCGAGCACGCCGGGCACTTCGCCGTTGATGCGCATGGCGAGATCGAGTTCCTCTTCCGCCTTGTCGACCGCGGTATAAGCTGCGGGATTGACGATCAGCGTCGGCCGGATGTTGCGCACCACGGCACGCACCTGATCCGGATCGGACAGATCCATCGCGGCGCGGTCCACCGCGACCACCGTGCCGAGCCCTTGCAGCGTACGCGCGAGCTCGAAGCCCACCTGGCCATTTACGCCGGTGACGAGGATCGTTCGCTTGGCATCATGTGCGCTCATGCTCCAGCCCCTTACTCGAACACGTCAGCATCGGCAAGGCGCTTGGCCGCCGCGTCTTTCGCAGCCAGCAGCGGCTCGGCGTCGATCGGCCATTCGATGCCGATCTCCGGATCGTTCCAGACGATGCTGCGCTCGTGCTCGGGATACCAGTAGTCGGTGGTCTTGTAGAGGAACTGCGCGGACTCGGACAGCACCACGAACCCATGCGCGAAACCGGGCGGCACCCACAACTGCCGGTGGTTATCGACCGACAAAACCACGCCGGCCCATTTGCCGAAATTCGGCGAACTTTTGCGGATGTCGACAGCGACGTCGAACACCTCACCTTCGACGACGCGCACGAGCTTGCCCTGCGCATTCTGGACCTGGTAATGCAATCCACGCAGCACGCCCTTCGCGGAGCGCGAATGGTTGTCCTGCACGAACTCGACGCCCGGCTCGACCTGCTCGGCGAACTCCTTCGCGTTGAAGCTCTCGAAGAAAAAACCTCTCGCATCGCCGAACACCTTCGGCTCGATGATCTTGACTTCAGGCAACGCGGTAGCGGTTACTTGGATGGCCATGCCACTTGATCCGTAAGAATGTTTTGCAGATATTGCCCGTAGGCGTTTTTGGCGAGCGGTTTGGCGAGCGCCTGCAACTGCTCGCCGTCGATCCACTGTTGCCGGTAAGCGATCTCTTCCGGACACGCGACCACGAGGCCCTGACGCTTCTGCAGCGTAGCAATGAACGTGGCCGCTTCGATCAGCGAATCATGCGTGCCGGTATCGAGCCACGCGTAACCACGACCCATGATTTCCACTTCGAGCGCGGCATTGGCGAGATAACGCGAGTTGACGTCGGTGATTTCAAGTTCGCCACGCGGCGACGGCTTGATGTCCGCGGCGATGTCGCAGACCTGCTTGTCGTAGAAGTACAGACCCGTGACCGCGTAGTTCGAACGCGGCTTGGCCGGCTTCTCTTCGATCGACAGCGCGCGGAACTGCTTGTCGAATTCGACCACGCCGTAACGTTCGGGATCGTGCACGTGGTACGCAAAGACCGTGGCGCCTTCCGTTTTCTCGTTGGCGTGCTCGAGCTGTTTCGCGAGATCGTGACCATAGAAAATGTTGTCGCCAAGAATCAGCGCCGACGGATCGTTGCCCACAAAATCCCGGCCGATGATGAACGCCTGCGCGAGCCCATCCGGCGACGGCTGAACCGCGTACTGGATGTTCATGCCCCACTGGCTGCCGTCGCCCAGCATCGCTTCGAAGCGCGGCGTGTCCTGCGGCGTCGAAATG
>DATJJL010000416.1:0-5326 GCA_035492155.1 Ramlibacter sp.
CGATGCGGACGACGCAAGCTGGATTGCAGGTGCGGCCCCTCGTGAAGGCACTTACGGGTCGAAGACGCGCTATCGCCAGCCGGATGCGCCGTGCACGCTCGCTAGCGGCGCGAACGGCGAGTTCCACCTCGACTTTCCTCAGCCTCAGTGGGCTGTGACGCCGGGGCAGTTCGCTGTTCTCTATGCCGGCGATGTGTGCCTGGGCGGCGGCGTGATCAGCGCGAGGACGTGATGGCACAGTGGCATGTCGCACGCGCCGGCAAGACGCTGGGCATCTACCCCGAAGACGCGATGCGCGCTTATTTTGCGCAGGGCCGTGTCGCGCCCTGCGACTTCGTGTGGACCCATGGCATGGCGCAATGGCAAAGCGCGCGCGAAGTGTTCGGCGCGCCAACGAATCGTCAGGCCGATGCGCCTTTGCCGCCGAAGCTGCATTGGGGCTGGGTGCTGCTGCTGACCATCATCACGGCCGGCCTCTTCTACGTGATCTGGAGCTTCGTGCAGGCCGTGTGGGTGCGCCGCATCGATCGCGAGTCGAATGCGCTCAAGCTGCTCATCGCGTACCTCGTGCTCACGGTCGTGGGCGAAGCCCTGACCGACACCGCAGGCCACAACTTGTGGCTGGTCATCGTCGGCGTGCTCATCTCGCTCATCGGGATGACTGTGATGGTCTACGCCTATTTCTCGATGCGGCGCTCGCTCATCGCGTACTACAACAGCGTCGAGCCGACCGGCCTGAAGCTGTCGTGGTGGATGACGCTCATCTTCAACCTGCTGTATTTGCAGTACCACCTCACGCGCATCGCACGTCGAAAAGAAGCGGCGATCGCCCCCTGACTCACGGCTCGACCTTCTTGTCCTCGCTCTTGTCCTCGCTCTTGGACGAAGCTGGTGCTCTGCTGTGGGCTCGCTGTAACGTTCAGAACGGGATGTCGTCGTCCATGTCGTCGAAACCCGTCGAGGGCTTCGATGCCGGCTTGGACACCGGCTGCTGGCGCGACGGCGGGGCGGCACGGCGGCTCGCGCCGTCGTCATCGCCCATCGAGGACGGCGAGCCCATGCCCTGGCGGCTGCCGAGCATCTGCATGGTGTCGGCGCGGATCTCGGAGATCTGGCGCTCGTTGCCGTCCTTGTCGGTGTACTTGCGGGTGCGGATGCTGCCCTCGACGTAGACCTGCGAGCCCTTGCGCAAATATTCGCCCGCGATTTCGGCAAGGCGGCCGTTGAAGACGACGCGGTGCCATTCGGTGGCTTCCTTCATCTCGCCCGAGGTCTTGTCCTTCCACTTGTCGGTGGTGGCGATGGTGACGTTGGCGACACGGTCGCCGCTGGGGAAGGTGCGCACCTCGGGGTCGCGCCCGAGGTTGCCGACGATGATGACCTTGTTGACGGATGCCATGGGGCGCTTTCTCCTGCAATGGGCTGATTCTAGGTTGCCTGCGCATCCGCTTCGTCGGCCAAGACTTCTTCCGCGCTCCTGCGCGGCGCAGGCGGTTTCATGGGCCACGCGACGACCAGCCACACCACCATCAGCGCGGCGCAGGTCGCGAACAGGCCCGGGTAACCAACGTCCTTGGCCAGCCATCCGCCGACCGCGCCGCCGAAGAAGAAGCCCACCGACTGAAGGGTGTTGTACACGCCCAGCGCCGCGCCGCGCGCATGCGCCGGGGCCATGCGGGAGGCCATGCTGGGTTGGCTCGCCTCGAGCACGTTGAACCCGCAGAAAAAGACGAACAGCAGGAATGCGAGCGCCCCAAGGTGCGGCGCCTGCGCCGCCCACAGCAGCCCGAGCTGCACGACGGCGACAAGCCCGATCGCACCGAGGAAGGCGGCGCGCAGGTAGCCGCGCCGCTCCAGCGGGAACAGCGTTGCACCCATCACGACAAAAGACGCCAGGACGGCCGGCAGGTACACCCACCAGTGGTGGTCCTTCTCCAGCCCCGCCTGGACCATCAGCGCCGGGATGGCGACCCACATGGCGACCTGCACCGCGTGCAGCACGAACACACCGACATCCAGCCGCAGCAGGCCGGGGTTCCGCAGCACTTCCGACAACTTGCCGCGCGGCACATTCCTGTGCTGCTTCGGCTCGGCCGGCGCCCACCACAGCACGACCCCGACACACAGCAGTGCCATCACGCCCGTGAGCACGAACAGTCCCGAAAGCTGAATCACTGCCGCCAGCATCGGGCTGGCTATGAGCGACACCGCGAACATCAGGCCGATGGTGCCGCCGATGATCGCCATCGATTTCGTGCGGACTTCGTCACGCGTGAGGTCCGCGAGCAAGGCGCTTACCGCCGCGTTCACGCCGCCTGCACCCTGCAGCGCGCGACCGAGGATGAGGATGTAGATGTTGCCTGCCGATGCCGCGACGAAACTGCCGGCTGCGAACACGAGCATGCCGAACACGATGACGCGCTTGCGGCCCAGCCGGTCCGATGCGAGCCCGAAAGGAATTTGCAGGATGCCTTGGGTCAGGCCGTAGATGCCCATCGCCATGCCGACGAGTGCCGGGTCATGGCCGCCGGGGTAGCGCAGCGCTTCGAGCGCGAACACCGGGAGCACGAGGAACAGGCCGAGCATGCGAACCGCGAAGATCGCGGCCAGCGACGCGCTGGCGCGGCGCTCGATGGGCGTCAAGCGCCCTGCGGGGAGGGGGAGGGTGGCTGAGTTCACGGGAAGGCAAGAGCAGGAAGCGGGCCCATGGCCCGCTTCCGCTAATTCTCGCCGATGGCCGCGAGCCCTGTTTCCTGCCGGGACACCTGCGCTTGCGAAAGGTCAACCGCGCGCTCGATCCACACCGAATCGCCGAACTCGTGAGTGAGATAGCCGTGCGCCTCGAGCTGGGCGCCGGCAGCGCGAAGAACCGCATCGCTCGCGAAGGCCCGAAGCAGTTCGTAGTGGCTCGTGCCGGGCTCGTGCGTGCCGCTCACGATCGCATCGACCACGCGAAGCTTTGTGCGCGGGCCGATCTTCTGGTCGGCAAGCCCGGTGCCCGCGGCGAGCGATCCGCGCGATGCGGCATGCTCCAGCGCGCGCGTGGCCGTCGTGCCCAGCGCGATCACCCGCGCGCCGCGCGCTTTCGTTTCGCGGATCGCGCGCACCGTCGCGGCCGGAATGTCGTAGGGTTCGTCCAGCGGCAAGCGCGTATCGAGCAAGTCGTCGCCCGTGGAGGACAAACCGGCTGCGTGCGTGAGCGTCGCAAATCCGACGCCCTTCGTCTTCATCGCGGAGAGCAGCGACCAGTCCAGCACGAAGCCCGCGGACGGCGGCTCGAAAGCAACCGGCAACGCGGCCACCTGGGTCCAGACGTCCCACAGCTTCAGCGGCTGGTGCATGTGCGCGTACTGCACCGGCCTGCCGTGACGCGCGATGCCCGCCCAGATCGCGTCGGGCTCGCCCGCGAACTTGATCTGCACGAGGCGCGGATGATCGAGGGTGCGCAGTACCACCGCGCGCAGCGGGCCCAGCAGGAAGGCATCGCCTGCCGAGACGAGCGGCGGCAATGCGCGATGCTCGGTCGGCGTGCGGTAGTCGCCTTCGCCGAAGAGCACGGCCGTGAATTCGCGCACGTCGTCCACCGCGAGCGAACGGCGGCCGGCAAGGCGCAGTTCGATGGGCGCGCCTGTACGCACGTGTACGCCCGACAGGCTCGCGGGCAAAGTCGCCGCATCGTTTGCGACGAGCAGGTCGCCCTTGCGCATGAACGAGATCAGGTGCGAGCGGTCGGCATGGCGGATGCGCCCGCTCGCGTCGACGACCAGCAGCTTCGCGCCGCGCGGGCGCTGCAGGGGTTGGTTCGCCGCTTTCATGCAGCGATCTGCGCATGCAGCGAAATCAGTTGCGCGAGGCGCTCGAGCAACTCCCTGGCCGACTGCTCCGGCGTCTTGAGATCGGCCGGGTCCGCATCGGGGATCGCGAGCGCGTGCAGCGGCGTGTCCATGTCGCCCGGGTCGTGCGCGAACACGCGGATGCCGTGCTCGCCGATTTCTTCGTTCCAGATGCGGCTCATGTGCGCGAGGGCTGCCTTGCTCGCGCCGTACGCGCCCCAGCCCGGGTACGCGCTCACGGCCGCGTCGCTCGTGATGTTCACGACGATTGCGGGACGACCTTCGCGCGCCGACGATGCAAGCACGCCCAGCAGTGCCTTCGTCAGCCGGAAGGGCCCGAGCAGGTTCGTCTGCAACGCGAGCTCGAAGTCCTCGCAATCCGTGTCGGCCAGCGGCGCGAGCGGCACGGGGCCCAGCGACGACGCGTTGTTGATGAGGATGTCCAGGCCGCCGAGCGCGGACGTGATCTGCATCGCAAGCGGATGGATCTCCTCCTTGCGCGAGACGTCGCCCGTGATGCCGTGCGTGCCGGGGCGCCGCAGCGCCACCGCGCTCACGCGATGCGCGTCGCGCGCGACGAAGGCGACGCGGGCGCCGGCCGCCTGCAGCGCGTCCACCAGCGCCAGGCCCAGCCCGCTGGTGCCACCAGTGACGGCGACGCGAAGTCCGGTGAAGTCTGTCTTGTTGTCCATGATGTTTTTCCTTTCATGGACGCAATGATCGGAAGACCCTGCGATTCGCGCGAGCACGGTGTCCAACGCATTGGCAGATGGTTGATGCGTTGACGCATCAATCCCGGCGCAGGCCGGGATCCATTGCTTTTTCTGCACAATCGGCCCAAATGAGCAGCGAAGAACAAAGCCCCGCCGCTTCCCATCTCGCACGCAACCTCGTGAACCTGCGCCGCACGCGCGGCCTCACGCAGGACATGCTCGCGCGCGAGGCCGGTGTGCCGCGCTCGACGATTGCCAATCTCGAATCGGGCGAAGGCAATCCGTCGCTGGCCGTGCTGGTCAAGGTGGCGCAGTCACTGGCGGTGCCTATCGATGAGCTGCTCGCGTCACCGCGCGCGATGGTGCGCCAATGGTCGGCGGACGAAGTCTCGGCTCACACCAAGGGCCGCGGCGTGCAGATCCGCCCGCTCGTTCCCGAGCCCGTGCCCGATTCGCAGATGGAAGTGATGGACTTCGCTCCCGGAGCCATCATGGGCGGAACGCCCCACCTGCCCGGCACGCGCGAGTTCTTCACATGCCTGCTGGGCCGCGTGAAGATCACTGTGGCGGGCGATGCCTATGAGCTCGACATGGGCGACGTGCTCGCCTTCCCGGGCAACCTGCCGCATTCGTACCAGAACCTCGACGGTGTGGCGACTGCGCGCGGGGTCTCTGTTGTGATCCTCGCGAAGGCCGGGACTTAGCGCGTGTCATGCCGGACTCGATCCGGCATCCAGTGGCTTCGGTGACCTGCGGGTGGGCTCACGGCGGGCGGCACTC
>DATJJL010000417.1:0-2394 GCA_035492155.1 Ramlibacter sp.
GCGTCGACGATGTTCGCGTGCGTGTCGAACGCACCCAGCACATGCTCGGATGAGACATTGGCTGCGGCCATGCGCGCACTGATGTTTTCGTAGGCCAGCACGCAGGCCAATTCGTCCCGCATTGCGGCTGTCGCGAGCCAGGTCACTTCGCGCGCGGCGAGATCTTCATGCAGGCTCGCGACGCGTTCATCGCGAAAGACCCACAGGTCCAGCACGATGTTCGTGTCGAGCACGACGTTCACGCCGCGTCCTTGCGCGCCGAGCCCTTGACCATGTCGAAGCGGAAGAGGCGACATTCGATCGGGCCGTTCCACATCGGCACGCGGCGCGATTCCTTCAGGCGCATGCGCGAGGGCAGCTTCATGTCAGGCGTGAGCACCCAGGCATTCCAGCCCGCGTAGTGGGCTTTCCAGTGCGACGCGAGCTGTGCGAAGAAGTCGCCGCCGCCCTCGGCTTGCGCGCGTTCGCGGCCTGCGACGCCCGCGGCTTCGATGCGCTCGCCGTACGGCGGATTCACCAGCATCACGCCCGGTGTGTCGCTGGGCGGCATGCGTTGCAACGCGTCGCCGCCGCGCAGGTTGATGGCATGCGCCACACCCGCGCGCTCGGCGTTGCGGCGCGCGAAATCGACCATGCGAAACGCCACGTCGCTGCCGAACACGGGCGCTGTGGGCGCGTGATGCCGCGCCTTCGCCTCTTCGCGCAGGAGCTGCCACGGCTTCGCATCGAAGGGCAGCAATTTTTCGAATGCGAACCGGCGCAGGCTGCCCGGCGCGATGCCGCACGCAATTTGCGCCGCTTCGATCGCGATGGTGCCGCTGCCGCAGCACGGGTCGTACAGCGGCGTATCGGCCTGCCAGCCGCTCGCGGCGATCATCGCGGCGGCGAGCGTTTCCTTCAGCGGTGCTTCGCCTTTGTCTTCGCGCCAGCCGCGTTTGAACAGCGGCTCGCCGGAGGTATCGGCATACAGCGTGACTCGTTCTGCCGTGAGGTGCGCGTAGATGCGAATGTCGGGGTGCTGCGTGTCGACGCTGGGCCGCTCGCCGCGTTTGTCGCGGAAACGATCGGCGATGGCGTCCTTGATCTTCAGCGCCGCGAAGTTCAGGCTCTTGAGTGGGCTGTGCTGCGCGGTGATTTCGACTTTGAAGGTGCGCTTCACGTCGAACCAGTCTTCCCACGCGACCGCTGTGGCAACTGTGTAGAGATCGGCCTCGCTGCGATATGGCGCGTTCGTCAGTTCGATCAACACGCGCTGCGCAAGGCGGCTGTGCAGATTGAGCAGCATCGCGTCGCGCCAGCTGGCCTGCAACGTCACGCCGGCCCGGTGCGCCTTGGCTTCGCGAGCCGTGATGCGCTGCACTTCCTCGGCGAGGAAGGTTTCTGCGCCCGCGGCGCAGGGCATGAATAAGTTGAGATCGCTCAAAGCGCCCTTCTGAGGTTGGCCGGCGCGATGCGCAGCGCGTCCCGGTATTTCGCGACCGTGCGGCGCGCGCATTCGATGCCTTGTTCCTTCAACATGTCGGATATCTGGCTGTCGGAAAGCGGCTTCCTGTCGCTTTCGCTCGCGACGAATTGTTTGATGAGGGCGCGCACCGCGGTGCTCGACGCATTGCCGCCGGTCTCGGTGCCCAGCGCGGAGCCGAAGAAATATTTCAGCTCGAACGTGCCGTACGGCGTGGCCATGTACTTCGCCGTCGTCACGCGGCTGATGGTCGATTCGTGCAGGCCCAGCTCGTCGGCAATTTCGCGCAGCACCAAAGGACGCATTGCGAGTTCGCCGTGCACGAAGAAATTCTTCTGGCGCTCCACGATGGCGCTGGACACACGCAGGATCGTATCGAAGCGCTGCTGGATGTTCTTGATGAACCAGCGCGCTTCCTGCAATCGCTGTTGCAACGCCTGGTGGCCTTCGCCCTTGTGCGCCTTCAACGCGCCGGCATACACATCGTGCACGCGAAGCCGCGGCATCACGTCAGGGTTGAGTTGCACGCGGAATTTCATGTTCGCGCCGCGCCCGGATTTCGTTACCAGCACGTCGGGAACGACGACGTTGCGCTCGACGTCGATGAAGCGTCGGCCTGGCTTGGGCTCGAGCCGCGTGATGAGCGCGATGGCCGCGCGCAGCTGCGCATCGCTTTCGCCCGTGAGCTGCGAAAGCCGTTTGATGTCGCGCCGCGCGAGCAAGTCGATCGGCTGCTGGCAGATGGCGCGTGCCGCGGCGATCACCGGCGATTCGTTGCCTGCCGCGCGTATCGCGTCGAGCTGCAAGGTGAGGCATTCGGCCAGTGAGCGCGCGCCGACGCCGGTTGGGTCGAGGTGGTGCAGCAGCCGCAGAGCGACGGTGAAGCGATGCACAAGTTCCTCGCGCTGCTCTTCGTCATCGGGCGCGAGCGC
>DATJJL010000418.1:0-6615 GCA_035492155.1 Ramlibacter sp.
GATGGGCTCTCCTCGCTCCATCGCGGCGATCTTGCCTGCGATCTGCGCGATGCTTTCGCCGCGCAGCGTGCGCGCCGACGTGTGCGGCGTGATCGTCACCTTCGGGTGATGCCAGAAGGGATGATCCGGTGGCAGCGGCTCGGTGCGGAACACGTCGAGCGTCGCGCCCGCGAGATGGCCGCTGTCCAGCAGCGCGATCAGGTCCGCGTCCACGAGATGCGCGCCGCGCGCCACATTGATCACGTAGCTGCCCGGCATCAGCTTTGACAGCGTGTCGCGATTCATGATGTTTTCGGTCTCGGGCGTGAGCGGCAACAGGCAGATGAGCATTCGCGTTCCCGCAAGGAAGCTGTCGAATTCATCCGCGCCTGCGAAGCATTCGACGCCGTAGATCTGCTTGCGCGTGCGACTCCAGCCGCGCACTGGAAATTCGAAATGTTGCGCCGCCTGCGCCACGCGCTGCCCCAGCACGCCGAGGCCCATGATGCCCACCGGGAAATCGCTGCGAAGCCTCGGCCGGCGGAACGACCACGCGCCGTGCCTCACATCGTCTTCATAGCAGTCGAGCTCGCGAAAGTGGCGGATCAGCGCGTGAGTCACGAATTCCGCCATCTGCACCGCCATGCCACCGTCGTCGATGCGAACGAGCAGAGCCAGCGGCGGCAACTTCAATTTGAGGATCGCGTCGACGCCCGCGCCCGCGTTGAAGATGCCCTTTAGCTGCGGCTGCTCGTCGAAAAGCTGCTGCGGCGGTTGCCACACGACGGCGTAGTCGGCCGGTGCCGCGCCCGGATGCCACTGCTCGACAACCGCTTGCGCAAACGCGCGCTGGAAACCGTCGAGCCAGGGCTGCGGCTTCATCTGCGTGGCGGAGAAGATGATTCGCATCAGGCCGCGATCTTCAGCAGTTCCGCACCCTCGGCCACCTGGTCGCCCGGCGCATACAGCACTTCCTGCACCGTCCCGTCCGCAGGCGCGGAGATGGTGTGCTCCATTTTCATCGCTTCCATCACGGCGAGCGGCTGGCCCTTGCTCACCTTGTCGCCGGCCTTGACGGTGAACGACACGACCTTGCCCGGCATGGGCGCGGTAAGGCGGCCACCATCGACTGCGCCTTCGCCCGCGTGAGCCAACAGGTCCAGCGACAGGATCGCCGCCGCACCTTTGTCGGTGAACACATGGTCCGTCTCACCGCTCGCGTGGACGGTGCAGGTGAAGCGCTCGCCCGCGAAATTCACATCGAGGTGCTCGCCCGACTTGGAGAACGCAAGTGAGCCCGAGACGTTTCCGACTGTGAGCGCAAGCGCCCCGACGTGCAGATACGTGAGCAACGCCGCCGCGTGCTCGCCTCCGAACTCGAACTCGAAGCGGCGCGTGGCGACACCGTGCGACCGCCATCCATCGCGTCGACTGAACGGATCGCGACCCTCGCCCGCACGCTCTTCGATCAAGGTCTGCGCGATCGCTGCTGCCGCAGCCTGTTGCAGCGACACGGGCCGTTGGTTGAACAGCACCGCGGCTTCGCGCTGGATCAGTGCCGTGTCGAGTTCGGCCCGTGCGAACGACCGGCTGCGAACGACATGACGCAAGAACTGCACGTTGGTCGCGACGCCCACGATATGCGTGCGCGCAAGCGCCTCGTCAAGCCGCGCCAGCGCCTGCTCGCGCGTGTCGCCGTGCACGATGAGCTTGGCGATCATCGAGTCGTAAAACGGCGAGATCGCATCGCCCTCGCCGAAGCCCGTGTCGAGCCGCACATGACCGCGCGTGAACGACACATGCTGCGGCCATCGCGCAACATCGAGCCGCCCCGTCGCTGGCAGGAAATTGTTGTCGGGGTTTTCTGCGCAGATGCGCGCTTCGATCGCGTGGCCGTGAATCTTCAGTTCGCTCTGCTTGAGCGGCAGGGCCTCGCCCGACGCCACGCGCAATTGCCATTCGACGAGATCGAGCCCCGTGATCGCCTCCGTCACCGGGTGCTCCACCTGCAAGCGCGTGTTCATCTCCATGAAGAAGAAATTCATCTCGCCGTGTGCCTGCTCGACGATGAACTCCACCGTGCCCGCGCCGACGTAACCCACTGCGCGCGCCGCAGCGACTGCCGCCTCGCCCATCTGCGCACGCAAAGCCTCCGTCATGCCGGGCGCGGTTGCTTCCTCCAGCACCTTCTGGTGGCGACGCTGCACCGAGCAATCGCGCTCGAAGAGGTAGACGTAGTTGCCTTGCGTATCGCCGAACACCTGGATCTCGATGTGACGCGGGCGCTGCACGTATTTCTCGATGAGCACCGCGTCGTCGCCGAAGCTGTTGATCGCCTCGCGCTTGCACGATTCCAATGCGGCCATGAAGTCCGCGGATTTCTCTACCGCTCGCATCCCCTTGCCACCACCACCGGCGCTCGCCTTGATCAGCACGGGATAACCGATGCGATCCGCTTGCGCTTGCAACAGCTTCGAATCCTGGTCCGCGCCGTGATAGCCCGGCACGAGCGGCACGCCCGCGCGTTCCATCAACTGCTTCGATTCGGCCTTGAGGCCCATGGCCTTGATGGCCGACGCAGGGGGCCCGATGAACACGAGGCCCGCATGGGCACACGCCTGCGCGAACTCCTCGTTCTCCGAGAGGAAGCCGTAGCCCGGATGAATCGCTTCGGCGCCCGTCGCCTTTGCGGCGTCGATGATGCGCTCCCAGCGCAGATAGCTTTCCTTGGGCGCGCTGCCGCCGATGTGCACGGCTTCGTCGCACGCGGCAACGTGCTTCGCATGCGCGTCGGCGTCGGAATACACAGCCACTGACTTGATGGCCATGCGGCGTGCCGTGGCTGCGACGCGGCAGGCGATCTCGCCGCGGTTAGCGATAAGGATTTTCTTGAACATGGCGGACATCCGGCACGTGGCCGTGAAAGAGTTCTGAGAGCCTGCGCAGCACGAGGCGCAGGAACTTGAAGAGCAAGACGAGCAGAACAATCGCAAGCACCACCGACAGCACGAGCGCGATCGCGAAGACGACCGGCTGCGCTGCCGCCAGCCACAGCATGAAGACGACAAAGCCGTCTTCCGCCAGCGACACCGCGACGTTCGAGAACGGCTCGGGCGATGTGTTCACGGCCGCACGCGTTGTGAGCTTGGTGATGTGACTCGTGGCGGCAAGACTGCCGCCGAGGATCGCGGCCACCCACGCCATCGATTCGTGATCGGCGCCGAACACGCCGGCCGCGAGCGCCGCGCCCGCAGGAATGCGGATCGCCGTGTGAATCAGATCCCACAGCGTGTCGACGTACGGGATCTTGTCCGCGAAGAATTCGATGAAGCACATGAGCCCGGCCGCGCCAAGCACTGCCGGATGCTGCAATACATGCAATCCGTGCGGCAGGTCGACGAAGCCCAGGTAACCCGCGAGCCCCGTGAGCAGCACGACGGCGTAAAGGCGAATGCCGCTCGCCCAGCCGAGCGCCGACGCAAGTGCCAAGAGTTGCGGTGTATCCATTTAGTCGGGGGCCACCTCGGAACCGGCTTTGCCGCCGCTTCGGGGGTGGGTCACCATTTTGGTTTGCGTTTGCCGAGGAAGGACTGGATGCCTTCGCGGCCCTCGTCGCTCACCCGGATGTCGGCGATGCCTTTGACCGTGCGTTCGATGAGCGCGTGATCGATCTCTTCGCCCGCGACGTCCTGCACCAGCGCCTTGCAGGCCTTCACCGCGGCCGGCCCTGCCATGACGAAGGCCTGAGCGATGACGTTCACCTTCGCATCGAGCTCTTCAGCCTTGACGACTTCGTGCACGAAGCCGATGCGGTGCGCCTCGGCCGCGTCGAAGCGCTCGGCCGTGAGAAACCAGCGATGCGCCGCGCGCGGGCCCATCGCGCGAATCACGTAAGGGCTGATCGTCGCGGGGATCAGGCCGAGCTTTACTTCGCTGAGGCAGAAATTCGCCGTGTCGACCGCGACCGCGATGTCGCACGCGGCCACGAGCCCCATGCCGCCCGCATACGTGTCGCCCTGCACGCGAGCGATGGTCGGCTTCTCGCAGCGATAAAGCACGCGCAGCATCTGCGCGAGCGCACGTGCATCGGCAACGTTCTCGTCGTACGTGTACGTGGCCATGCTCTTCATCCAGTTCAGGTCCGCGCCGGCGCAGAACGCCGGACCGTTGCCGGCGAGCACGATGCAGCGCACCTCGGCGCGCGATTCGTACTCGGCGATCGTCGCCGTGAGCTCCGCGATCACCTCGTCGTTGAAAGCATTGCGCACTTCCGGACGGTTGAGCGTCACGGTGGCGATGCCTGCGTCGTATTTCAGTTCCAGGTGCTTCATCGTGAATCCTCTCAATAGCGCTTGGCGACTTCCTCGAGCATCACCTCGGTGGCGCCGCCGCCGATCGCGAGCACGCGCGCATCGCGCCACAGCCGCTCGATCGCCGTCTCGCGGATATAGCCCATGCCGCCGTGGAACTGCTGGCAGGTCTGCACGACTTCATTGACGAGCTCGCCGGTCAATGCCTTGAGCATCGACACGTCCTGCACGATATCGTGCCCTTGCGTCACGCGCCACGCGCAGTGGTACATGAACTGCCGGGCTGCGCGCGTCTTCGCATCGAGCATCGACAGCCGCTGGCGGATGGTCTGCTGGTCCCACAGCGGGCCGCCGAAGGCCTGGCGCTGGCGAACGTAATCGAGCGTCAACTGCAACGCACGCTGGCAATGTCCCACCGCCATGGCTGCAAGCGCGATGCGCTCGGTCTGGAAGTTCTTCATGACCGAGTAGAAGCCTTTGCCCTCTTCGCCGAGCATGTTCGCCGCCGGCACCCGGACGTTCTCGAACACAAGCTCGGCCGTGTCCGACGAGAGCCAGCCCGACTTCTTCAGCGCGCGGCCGACGCTGAATCCCGGCGTGCCCTTTTCGACGATGAACATCGACATCTCGCGCTTGCCGGGGCCCGTCTTCGCCGCGACGAAGTACACGTCGGCATGCACGCCGTTGGTGATGAACATCTTCGTGCCGTTGATGACCCAATCATCGCCATCGCGCTTCGCGCTCGTGCGGATGCCCGCGACGTCGGAGCCTGCGCCGGGTTCGGTGATCGCCACGGCGGTGACCAGTTCGCCGCGCACGGCACGCGTGAGGTACTTCTGCTTCTGCTCGGCGTTGCCCGCGTGGTGCAGGTGCGGGCTTGCCATGTCGGTGTGCACGAGCACGGTGATGATGAAGCCCGCGTAGGTGGATTGCGACAGCGCTTCGGCAAACACAAGATTCGTCAGTGCATCGGCTTCCGCACCGCCGTATTGCGATTCGTACATCAGGCCGAAGAGGCCCGCTTCACCCATGCGGCGCAACACGTCGCGCGGCACAAAACCCTGCTCTTCCCACTTGTCGCCGTGCGGCTCGACTTCGCGCGCGATGAACTTCGCGACCTGGTCGCGCAGCAATTCGTGATCGTGGGAGAGGTAGATCGATTCCTGCATGGCATTACATCCGGAAGACGCCGAACTTCGGCTCGCCGATCGGCACGTTGAGCGAGGCCGCGAGACCCAGCGCGAGCACGCGACGCGTGTCGGCGGGGTCGATCACGCCGTCGTCCCACAAACGTGCGCTGGCGTAATACGGATGCGACTGGTGGGTGAACTGGTCGAGAAGCGGTTGCTTGAATGCGGCTTCTTCCTCGGCGCTCCACTTCCCGCCTCGCAATTCGATGCCGTCGCGCTTCACGGTGGCGAGCACGCTGGCGGCCTGCTCGCCGCCCATCACGCTGATGCGCGCGTTCGGCCACATCCACAGGAACCGCGGCGAGTAGGCGCGGCCGCACATGCCGTAGTTGCCCGCGCCGAAACTGCCGCCGATGATCACGGTGAACTTCGGCACCGTCGCCGTCGCGACGGCTGTCACCATCTTCGCGCCGTGGCGCGCGATGCCTTCGCTTTCGTATTTGCGCCCGACCATGAACCCGGTGATGTTCTGCAGGAACACGAGCGGCACCTTGCGCTGGCAGCACAGCTCGATGAAGTGCGCGCCCTTTTGCGCACTCTCCGAAAACAGGATGCCGTTGTTCGCGACGATGCCCACCGGCATGCCCTCGATGTGCGCGAAGCCGCACACGAGCGTCGTGCCGTAACGCGCCTTGAATTCGTGGAACTCGCTGCCGTCCACCGTGCGCGCGATCACCTCGCGCACGTCGTAGGGCTTGCGCGTGTCCTGCGGCACAACGCCGTAGATTTCCTTCGGGTCGTATTTCGGCGGCTTCGGCTCGCGCACTTCCACCGGCCAGTCCTTGCGCTTGTCCAGCGTGGCCACGGCCTGCCTCGCCAGCGCGAGTGCATGCATGTCGTTTTGAGCGAGGTGGTCGGCCACGCCAGACAGGCGCGTGTGCACGTCGCCCCCACCGAGGTCTTCGGCCGACACGATCTCGCCGATCGCGGCTTTCACCAGCGGCGGGCCGCCGAGGAAGATCGTGCCCTGGTTCTTCACGATGATGGTCTCGTCGCTCATCGCGGGCACGTACGCGCCACCCGCAGTGCATGAGCCCATCACCACGGCGATTTGCGCAATGCCTTGCGCGCTCATGTTCGCCTGGTTGAAAAAGATGCGGCCGAAGTGGTCGCGGTCCGGAAACACGTCGTCCTGG
>DATJJL010000419.1:0-2356 GCA_035492155.1 Ramlibacter sp.
TTATAATGCGTGCACCACGAGCCGGGCATCCGCACCGGCGGAGACCATAATGAAATCGATGTCGTATGCAGCCGTAGCCGCTGTTGCGCTCGCCATTACATTGAGCGCCGCCAGTCCCGCCGTCTACGCCGAAGCCAGCACAGGCCTCGCGCTCGCCCAGCAGAAAAACTGCATGAGCTGCCACTCGGTCACGCGCCCGTTCATGGGGCCGGCGCTGCACGACGTCGCGGTCAAATATGCGGGGCACCCGGACGCAGCCGCGTATCTGAAGCACAAGATTCTCGATGGCAGCACCGGCGTGTGGGGCACGGTGCCGATGCCCGCGAACACCCAGCTCACGCCCGATCAGGCGGCCACGCTCGCAGCCTGGGTGTTGTCGCTCAAATAGCGGGCGTCTTGCTGATGAAGATGCTTCGCCGCAAGGCTGGCATCAATTCGCGGTCAATATAGACGCCGCTTCTACACGGCGTTGCCCGGCGCAATACCTCCCTTCACTCGCAGACTCACTCGCGGCCCGAACGCCGTGCAATCTCGTCTGCCACTGCTTCTCGCACCCAGCCGGTCATTTCGGCTTCGAGTGTGCGCACGACTTCGGCTGTGATCTGCCCGACGAGAAGACTTGTATGTTGCTGCAACGCGTCGCGGCAACGCGCCTCGATGACGCTGCGTGCGTCGCCTGCCAGAAACCCCGCGAATCGTTCGCGCAGGCGTTCGGCGATCACATCGGCGTCGAGGTGAAGCTGGGGCGCCACGCCTTCACGCGTCGCGTCGTGGCTTACCCCATCGGCAGTGTCATGCTCCGCTTCATAATCGAAATCCGGCGGCACGGTTGTACCGGCCTCGAGCGGCACGTCCGGCTCACCGCGGTCGAACACGCCCGGCGACACCTCCATCTCTTCATGGACGCCCTCATGTCCGTGGCGAACATGAACGCCATGATGCGGACGCGGACGCTTCTTCGCGTGCGTGTGGTCGGCGACGTGCGGCGGATAAAGATCTGTGTCGCGAGCTGGAGTTGAAGCAGGTTCGTGCGCGGGCCTGGATTCGGACAGAGGCTGCGGTGCAAGCACCGGCTCCGGCGAAGCCAGCTCTTGCGGTGTGAGCACCGGCTGTGGCGCCAGCACGGGCTCGGACGCCGGTTCGGCTGGATGCGCTGGCGCTGGCGGTGGCGCGAGTGCGGGTTCGTGGCGCACACCCGGCTCGAGCGGCGGCGCGGCTTGCGGGGCAGGTGCCCCGGCCGGCTGGGCTGCCGGCGTGGCAGCGGCGCCCGACGACGCGTCGCGAGTCTGAGGCGCGCGGCCCGGCACGAGGATTTCCTGCAGAACCGGGATCGAATTGTCGTTGGGATCGGACACGTGCGCTCTCCGTGTTTGAGTCGAAGGGGCCGAGGCGGGCCGTCCGAATGTCGCGCTGCATGATCGCCCGTAGCCGTCGCAGGCCGCCGATGACGGCGATCCTACGACGAACCGGGTAGACCTCGCGGACACCGCGAAGCGGACCAAAAGATGCCTAGCCGCCCTGCTTGTAGTTGTTCAAAGCATAGCCGCGATCGCGATAGAAACGATAGCGTTCACGGCCCGCGGCGAGTTCCTCGTGTGCGTTACCGACCACTTCGAGCAATCTTTCGAAGCGGGCAAACTGCGCGGGCACCGTCGCGCCGAGATTGAGCAGCACCTGATGATGCGGCACGTCGTCGAGATTCGCGGCCAGCACTACCGGCGTTTGGACCGCAAGCGGCGTACCCGCCATGCAGTGCGGCACGAAGTCGAGCGGCGAGAAGGTCCACAGCTTTTCGTCGAACGCGCGCAGGCGCGCGGGCTCGGCCAGCACGACCAGCGGCTGGCCCGCGAGATACGCTTTGCGCACGAGGCGGCACGCGAACGTCAGCGAGTCGCCGACGTTCGAGTGAAAGTCGATTCTCGTCATCGGCCGCTCCGCCCCACTTGCCATCCCGCCTGCCAATCCGCCTGCTGCGCGCGATGCACGCGCTTACCGCAGTGCGTCATTGTCCGGCGCGATCGATCAGGAACTGCGCAAGCAACGGCACCGGACGGCCGGTTGCACCCTTGGCCGCTCCGCTCTTCCACGCGGTGCCCGCGATGTCGAGGTGCGCCCACGGGTACGCATCGGTGAAACGCGACAGGAAGCACGCCGCGGTCACGCTGCCAGCCGGACGGCCACCGATGTTCGCGACATCGGCGAAATTCGACTTCAGCTGGTCCTGATATTCGTCGTCGAGCGGCAGACGCCATGCGGGGTCGGATGCTTCACGCGATGCATCGAGCAATTCGCCGGCGAGCGCGTCGTTCTTCGAGAACAGGCCGCTGTTGTGATGGCCGAGCGCGATGATGCAGGC
>DATJJL010000420.1:0-8683 GCA_035492155.1 Ramlibacter sp.
CCGACCCACGTGCTCACGCTCGTGACACCCGGCTCCTGCGAAAAGCGCTTTTCGACGCGCTTGGTCACCGCCTCGTTCGCGGCAAACGACGTGCCCTCGGGGAACCAGATGTCGACCATGATCTCCGGCCGGCTCGAATCCGGGAAGAACTGCTGCTGTACCTTGCCCATGCCGACGATGCCGAGCGCGAAGATCGCGATCGTCGCGCCGATGGTCTTCCAGCGATGCTCGACGCACCAATCCACGAGGCGGCGGAAGTTGCGATAAAACGGCGTGTCGAAGTGCTCGTGATGATCGCCGCTCACCGGCTTGGCCTTGAGCAGCGCGTTGCCGAGGAAAGGCACGAAGTAGACCGACACCAGCCACGACAGCACCAGTGCGATCACCGTCACCGCAAAGATCGCGTAGGTGTATTCGCCCACCGTCGATTTCGCCAGGCCGATCGGCAAGAAGCCCGTGGCCGTGATCAGCGTGCCGGTGAGCATCGGCATCGCGGTGATCTCATACGCGAAGGTGGCGGCGCGAACCTTGTCGTAGCCCTCTTCCATCTTCCTCACCATCATCTCGACGGCGATGATCGCGTCGTCCACCAGCAGGCCCAGCGCGATGATGAGCGAGCCGAGCGAAATCTTGTGCAGGCCGATGCCCCAGTAGTCCATTGCAAGGAAGGTGATCGCAAGCACCAGCGGGATCGTGATCGCCACGACGAGGCCCGGGCGCACGTCGATATACCAGCGCTTCCACAGCGGCAGCAGGTGCGCGTCTTGCCGGCGATGAAAGCCGAGCGCGATGAAGCTCACGGCCAGCACCACCGAGATCGCCTCGATGAGCGTGTGCACGAATTCGCCGACAGAGTTCGACACGGCTTTCGGCTGGTCCTGGATCTGCACGAGCTTGATGCCCGCGGGCAAGCCGTCGTCGATGCGGTTGACGCTCGCCTTGAGCGATTCGCCCAGCCGGATGATGTCGCCGCCCTTGGCCATCGACACGCCCAGCGCGATCACGTCCTTGCCGTCGTGGCGCACTTTCACTTGCGGCGGATCGATGTAGCCGCGCTTGATCTGCGCGATGTCGCCCAACCGAAGCTGGTTGCCCGAAGATCCGCGGATGGGCATGGCGCGCAATTGCTCCACGGCCTCGAACTGGCCGGCCACGCGCACCTGCACCACATCGAGCGGTGTCTGCACCGCACCCGCGGATTCGATGGCGTTTTGCTGCGCGAGCTGCGACAGCACCTGGCTGAAATCGAGCCCGAGTTCGGCAAGGCGCTTTTGCGAGATCTCGATATAGAGCTTCTCATCCTGAACTCCGAACTGCTCGACCTTCGCGACATCGGGCACGCGCAGCAGTTGCTGTCGCACATCGTCCGCGAAGTCTTTCAGCTCGGCGTAGCTGTAGCCGTCGGATTCGAGCGCGTAGATCACGCCGTAGACATCGCCGAAATCGTCGTTGAAGAACGGCCCCTGCACGCCAGGCGGCAAGGTGTACTTCATGTCGCCGATGTCCTTGCGAACCGTGTACCAGACGTTCGCGACATCGCCCGGCTTCGAGTTGTCCTTGATCTGGAAAATGATCTGCGACTCACCGGGCTTGCTGTAGCTGCGGATCTTGTCCGCATACGGCACCTGCTGCAGCGTGCGCTCCAGCTTGTCGGTGACTTGCTCCGCCACCTGCTGCGCCGTGGCGCCCGGCCAGTACGTGCGCACGACCATCGCGCGGAAGGTGAAAGGCGGATCTTCGTCCTGCCCGAGCTGGAAATAGGCCGCGAAACCCAGCACCATCAGCACGACCATGAGATAACGCGTGAGGGCCCGGTGCTCGAGCGCCCACTTGGAGAGGTTGAACTTCTCCTTCGGTTCGGTGGCTTGCGTCATGGCAGCCTCAGTTCGCAGCGACGCTGCCCGCGGGCAACGACGAACGCTCGCGATAGATCGTCACCTTCTGCCCTGGTGAAAGGACGTGCACACCCGCCGCGACGACCTGCATGCCGGGCGCGAGACCGGATGCGATCACCGCTTCGTTGCCGTCGGCCGTTGCGATCTGCACGGGCTGCGACTTCACCGTCATCGTCTGTTTGTCGAGCACCCACACGGCCGTGCCCTTGCCTTCCTGGCGCAGCGCGCTCGTCGGCAACTTGATCACCGGTGCGCCCACCATGCTGAGCGCCTGCGGCTGTACGTAGACAGTCGTGCCGAGCGCCGGCGCGTTCGGTCCCTCGAGCGAGACCTTGATGGGGAATGTGCGCGTGACCGGGTCGGCGCTGGCCGCGACTTCGCGCACCTTGCCTTCGAACTGCTTGTTGTCGGCCCACGAGCGGATGGCAACGGCCGATCCGGTCTTGATTGCGCCGACCTTGTCTTCCGGCACCGAGAAGACGACATCGCGCGGACCGTCCTGCGCGATGCGAACCACGGCCTGCCCTGCCTGCACGACCTGGCCCGGCTCGGCGTCCACGGAAGTCACAACGCCCGCTACATCCGCCACGAGATTCGTGTACGCGGCCTGGTTGCCCTGCGAGGCCAATTGGGCCTGCGCCTGCTCGAGCTGCGCTTGCGCGGCCTTCAGCGTGGTCTCGCGCCGCTCGAGTTCCGCGCCGCTGATGAAGTTCTGGTCTCGCAATGCCTTGTAGCGCTTGAAGTCGGCCGCCGCGAGATCGCGATTGGTCAATGCGGCGGCGACCTGCGCACGTGCCGCATCGGCGGCGAGCTGGTAATCGCGCGCATCGAGCTGCGCGAGTACTTCACCCGGCTTCACACGCTGCCCGATGTCGGCTTGGCGCCTCACGATCTTTCCGGCGACACGAAAGCCCAGCCGCGATTCGATTCGCGGTTGCACCTGGGCGGCGAATTCATGTTCCGAACCGAAGGCCGAGACGCCGACGGTCATCACCTTCACCGAGCGAATCGGCTCGGGCGGCGCTTCGTGACGGGAGCAGCCGGCCAGCAGGAGGGCTGCGACGACAACGGCAGGGGCAAGGCGCCCCAAGGCGCGGGATGTGGCTTCAGGCATGGCGGGGTTGGGGTGAGTGCAGGCTGTTAATGACTGACTGGTTAGTAATCTAGAGGATCACTCCCGCGCTGTCAAGCGACAATCCGCCGCCATGCTCGCGTTGCTCAAGGGCGTTTCCCGGTCGTTCTATCTCTCGATTCGCTTGCTGCCCGGGCCGCTGCGCGAGCCCGTGGCACTGGCGTACCTGCTCGCGCGCGCCAGCGACACGATCGCGGATGCGCCGGGATTGTCGGCGCACGCGCGCATCGACGCGCTCGACCGATTCATCCGCGCGGTCGACGGCGCCGGTGCACCGCCCACGGTCGCTTTTTCTTCCGGCATGTCGCAGCACGAGCAGCGACTGCTCAAAGCCCTGCCCGAATGCATCGAGTCTCTTCGCGCGCTTTCGCCCGAAGATCGAGAAGACATACGCACGGTGCTCGGCCAGATCACTCACGGACAGCGCCTGGACGTTGCACGCTTCGGCGATGCGTCGTCAACGAATCCGCATTCGCTCGCGAACGCCGACGAGCTCGATGAATACACGTACCTCGTCGCGGGCTGCGTCGGCGAGTTCTGGACGAAGCTCGGCTTTCGCCACCTGCCCTCATTCGCGACACTGCCCGAAGAAGAAATGCTGGATCTTGGGCGACGCTACGGCATGGCCTTGCAATTGATCAACGTGCTGCGAGATGAGAAGCACGACATCGATACCGGCCGGCGCTACGTCCCGCCGGGGCAATCGCGCGAAGACCTGCTCCATCGAGCGCACGAGGGCCTGGCGAGCGGCATGCGCTATGCCGGCGCGCTGCGCAGTGCGCGCGTGCGCGTCGCCACCGCACTACCCGCGCTGATCGGCGCACGCACGATCGCGCTCGTCCGCGAGCAAGGCCCGGGCG
Organism: Ramlibacter sp.; assembly: GCA_035492155.1. Lineage (GTDB taxonomy): Bacteria > Pseudomonadota > Gammaproteobacteria > Burkholderiales > Burkholderiaceae_C > Ramlibacter. Next base: position 3,888 of record DATJJL010000420.1, read on the forward strand.
CGAAGATGCCGCGATCCGAAGTGCGCGGACTTCTCCTGCGCGTGGCGCTGGCCTGTGGCAGCAACGCCGCGCTGCAGCGCGAATTCAAGCGATGGGACAATCGGCCGCGATGACTCCGCAGCAATACGTCCAGGACAAGGCCGCCGGCTCGGGCAGCAGCTTCTATTACGCCTTTCTTTTTTTGCCCAGGCCCCGCCGCGCCGCGATCACTGCCTTCTACGCGTTCTGCCGCGAGGTGGACGACGTCGTCGACGAAGTGACCGACCCCGGCGTCGCCCGCACCAAGCTTGCCTGGTGGCAGACGGAAGTCGCCAAGTCGTTCCAGGGCAAGCCGGAGCATCCGGTGATGCGTGCGCTCATGCCATGGGTGAGCGAATTCGGCATCGAGGAAAGGCAGCTTCACGCCGTGATCGAGGGCTGCGAAATGGACTTGCAGCAGACACGCTATCTTGATTTTGCGGCGCTGCAAAAGTATTGCCATCTCGTCGCGGGCGTCGTCGGCGAGGTCGCTGCCCGCATCTTCGGCCAGACGCGGCCCGAAACGACGGAGTACGCGCACCGGCTGGGCCTGGCTTTCCAGCTCACGAACATCATCCGCGACGTCGGCGAAGACGCGATGCGTGGGCGCATCTACCTGCCCGTGAGCGAGCTGCAGCAGTTCGACGTGAAGGCCAGCGAAATCCTCGAGCGCAAATACTCCGACCGGTTTGCCGCGCTGATGAAATTCCAGGCCGACCGCGCGCGCAGCTATTACGAAGAAGCGCTCGCGAAACTTCCCGATGAAGACCGACGCGCTCAAAAGCCCGGCCTGATGATGGCGAATATCTATCGCACGCTGCTGGGCGAGATCGAGCGCGACGGCTTCCAGGTGCTGCGCCAGCGCGTGAGCCTCACGCCTGTACGCAAGTTCTGGCTTGCGTGGAAGGTTCAGGCCCTGGGCCGGATCTGACTACTTCAGCAGCGCGCAGAGCTCAGTGAGGTTGGTCAGGGTGACGTGCGGCTCCAGCTCGTGAGGCCACAAATGATCGGCGCGATTCATCCACGCCGCCTGCATGCCGGCGTTGAGAGCGCCCAATGCGTCGAGCGTGGCATCGTCACCCACGTGCAGCACGTCTTCGGGCGTCATGTCCACTGCGCCGGCTGCTGCATGGAAGATGCGCGGATCGGGCTTGCCCACGCCGAACTCGCGCGCGGAGATCGCAGCGCGAAAGTATTGGGCGATGCCCACGCGCTCCAGGTCGGCATTGCCGTTGGACACGCTCACGAGCGGAAATCGCCGCGAAAGATATTCGAGCGCCGGCCGCGCGTCCTCGAACAGATCCACCCGCTGGCGTTCGGCGAAGAACACATCGAAGGCCTTTTCCGCGAGCAACGGGTTCTCGCCGGCGCGATAAAGCGCAAGGCGTATGGACTCTCGCCGCACCGCGCTCAAATCGTGTTTGAGTTCGGGCTTGTTGCTCGCCATGTAGTCGCGGATCTCGCGCAATGCGGAGGGACTTGAGAACAAAGCCGCCGTCATCGGTGCGTTGTCGCCCAGCCAGTCATGCAGCGCCTGCTCGGCACGCTCGATGGTGGGCCAGATCGGCCACAGCGTGTCATCGAGGTCCAGGCTGATCGCCTTGATCCTGGTCGGGTCCAGCATTCAACGAGAATACCGCATGGCTCGTACAGGCATCCTCTATTGCAATCTGGGCACGCCCGATGCACCAACCGCGCCTGCATTGCGCCGCTACCTGAGGGAATTCCTGTCCGACCCCCGCGTGATCGAAATCCCTCGCGCGGCGTGGTGGCCGATTCTTTACGGCTTGATCCTGCCGCTGCGCTCGCCCAGGTCGGCCGCCAAGTACGCCAGCATCTGGACGAAGGACGGCTCGCCGCTGGCCCTGTGGACCGAGAAGCAGGCCAAGCTCCTTCAAGGCTGGCTCGGCGAGCACGGCGAGCAAATCGTCGTCAGGCATGCGATGCGCTACGGCAATCCCTCGATCGCGACGCAGCTCGACGCGCTCAAAGCCGAAGGCGCAAAGCGCATCCTCGTGCTCTCGGCGTACCCGCAGTACTCGGGCACATCGACGGCAAGCGTGATCGACGCAGTGTGCGCATGGACAGCGACACAGCGCGCCATCCCCGAGCTTCGCTTCGTGAACACCTATCACGCCGACGACGGCTACATCGACGCTCTCGTGCGCCGCATCGAGCGTCACTGGCGCGAACAGGTCGGCCCGCCCGATCATCTCGTCATGAGTTTCCACGGCGTGCCCGAGCGCACGGTGAAGCTGGGCGACCCTTATCAGGGCGAATGCCTGGAGACGGCGCGACGTGTCGCGGGCCGGCTGGGCCTCAAGCCCGAGCAATTCACCGTGAGCTTTCAATCACGCTTCGGCCGCGCGAAATGGCTCGAGCCTTCCACCGATGCGACCTTGCGCGCACTCGGCAAACGCGGTGTGTCGCGCGTCGACGTGGTGTGCCCGGGCTTCGTCGCCGATTGCCTCGAGACACTCGAAGAAATCGCGATGGAAGGCCGCCGGGCTTTCATGACGGCCGGCGGCAAGACGTTCCACTACATCCCTTGCCTCAACGACGACGCTGCATGGATTGCGGCGCTAGGCGGCATCGCGCAGCGCAATCTTTGAGTCGTGCTCGTCGATGAAGGCCGTGACAAGATCGAGTTGCTCCGGAACGTTGAGCGCAGGCGCGTGTCCGCAACCCGGCACGTCGACCACGCGTGTGAGACCGCGCGCACCGGGCCCGCGACGCATCATCTCTTCGGTCGCATCGCGCAGCACCAGGTCCGACTCCGCGCCATGCAGGCACAGCACAGGGATGTCCAGCGCGTCGTAGTGCACCCAGGTGTCGTAGTCGTTCGGGTGATCGGTGAACTGGCGAACCATCTGCGGGTCGTAATGCGGCGTCCATCTTCCATCGGGCAAACGCCGCGCTGATGTTTCAGTCAAGCGCCGCCACTGGGCATCCGACAACCAACCATAAGGTTTGTAGACCTGGCGGAAGAAGGCCTCGAGCTCCAGCATCGTTGCGAAGGCCGGCGGATTGCCCGCATACGAACGAATCCGCTCGAGTGCCGGGTCCGCAAGACGCGGTGCATTGTCGTTGAGCACGAGGCTCTTGATACGGCCTTTCATCTTCGGCTGTGCGATACCGGCCGCGCACACGATGCCGATGGCACCACCCATCGACGTGCCGACCCAATGCGCTTCATGGATGCCGAGCTGGTCCATCAGGTCAGCAGCGATCTTCGAATAGAACGCGAGCGTGTATTCGTTCTGCGAATCGGGGCTCCACTGGCTGAAACCACGCCCGAGCGTATCGGGGCAGATCACGCGATAACGCGGCGCAAGGTGCTGCGCGAGTTCGTCCATGTCGCGCCCCGTGCGCGCAAGGCCATGCCATGCAATCACGGTGCGCGAATTTTCCGCGCCCCATTCGGTGTAGTGGATCTCGCGGCCGGCGCAGGTCGCGTATCGGGAGCTGTGATTCATTGGGCGGCTCGCAGACGGCCGACGACGCCGGTCGGGAAGTAATAGACGGACAGCACGAAGAGCAGCCCCAGCCAGAGCAGCCAGCGATCCGGCGAGAGCAGCGCGGAAAGCCACGGCAGCGCCGACGCCGCGTCGCTTGCCAGCTTGAGCAGGTCCTGCAAATAACTCTGCGCGACGAGGAAGATGCCGCAGCCGATCACCGCGCCATAGATCGTGCCCATGCCGCCGATCACGACGATCAGCAGCACGTCGAGCATCACCTCGAACGACAGCGACGTGTCCGGGCCGTTGTAGCGCAGCCAGATCGCGAGCATCGCGCCGGCGAGCGTCGCGAACAGCGCCGAGAGGATGCTGGACATCGTGCGGAAATAAACGACGCGATAGCCGATGGCCTCCGCGCGGAATTCGTTCTCGCGAATCGCCTGCAGCACGCGGCCGAAAGGCGAATTGACGATGCGCACCATGGCGAGGAACAGCACCATCGCCACGATGAACAGCAAGTAGTAAGTGATGAAGCGGCCGTCAATCGAGCCGGTGAGCTGGTAGCTCGGCGACAGCACCTCGGGCATCTTGAATGTGAGGCCGTCTTCGCCGCCGGTGATGTCGGACATTTGCGAGGCCAATGTCTGGAACGCCGCGGCGACAGCGAGCGTGATCATCGAGAAAAAGATGGCCTTCACCCGCAGCGAGAAAAGCCCGACGAGCAACGCCAGCACGAACGACAGGCCGAGTGCGACCATGACGCCGACGAGGATCGATGTCCAGCTCGGGCCCATGCTGCTCGAAGCGATCGCGACGCCGTACGCGCCGATGCCGAAGAACATCGTGTGCGCAAAGCTCACGATGCCGGTGTAGCCGAGCAGCAGGTCGAAGCTCGCGACGAGCACGACGAAGACCAGCACCTTCGCGGCGACGTTCAGCGCCTTGATGCCGGGCACGGCGAAGGGCGTGACGGCCAGCGCGATGAAGATCGCAAGCAACAGCACGGCGAGCACGCGGCTGCGGGGAAAATCGTTGGAGAGGATTCGGTGCAGCATGGCAGGCTCACTTGCTCAATGCGTAGACGCCTTGCGGACGCCACAGCAGGATGGCCATCATCAGCGCGATGTTGGAAAAAAGCGCCGCCTTCGGCACGAGAAAGCCCGTGTAGTTCGCCATCAGGCCCACCAGCAGCGCACCGATCAGCGCGCCGGTGGTCGAGCCGAGCCCGCCGATGATCAGCACGATAAAGATCAGCACGTTCACCTGCGCGCCCATCTGCGGGATCACGCTTTGCTGGTACAGGCCCCACATCACGCCGCC
>DATJJL010000421.1:0-20533 GCA_035492155.1 Ramlibacter sp.
GCGAGCTTGCTGTCGATCACGACGATCTTGCGGTGCATGCGCCGCAAGAGGTTCAGCCTTTGCCCGAACAGGCGCGAGCCCGGGTCGAACACATGCATGCGCACGCCGGCTTCCGTGAGCGAATCGATGAAGCGCTCGGACAGGTCGGGCGAGCCGAAGCCGTCGATGGTCACGTCGATCTGCACACCGCGGCGCGCCGCGGCCAGCAACGCTTCATGCAGCTGCAGGCCCACCTTGTCTTCGAAGAGGATGAAGGTCTCCAGTACGACTTCTCGCTTCGCGTTGGCGATGCACGCGAAAACGCGCGGGAAGAACTGCTCGCCGTTTTCCAGCAGGCGGATGTCGTTGCCTTCGATCCACTTCGTGTTCACAGGTGGATCTCCGCGGCCAGCGGCGCATGGTCGGACAGGTGCGACCACGGACGGCGCGGCAGCACGACGGGAAGGTGCACCGACGCGTTGCGCACGTAGATGCGATCCAGCGACAGCACAGGAAAGCGCGAGGGAAAAGTCCTTGCCGATTCGCCGTACGCGCTGACGAAGACTTCCTTCAGGCCCACTTCCCGGTCGAGCGTGTCGTGCGCGCGGCGCCGCCAGTCGTTGAAGTCGCCCGCGACGATGAGCGGTGCTTCGCCGGGGACCTCGCTGCGCACGATGTCGCACAGCAGGTCGAGCTGCTCGCGCCGGTGCGATTCCGCCAGGCCCAGGTGCACGCAGATCGCATGCACTTCCTGCGGGTGCCCCGGCACGCGAAGCACGCAATGCAACAGGCCGCGCTTTTCGGGGCCCGCCACGGACACGTCGTGGTTCGTATGGGTGACGATCGGAAACTTCGACATCACGGCATTGCCGTGGTGGCCCTTGGGGTAGACCATGTTCCGGCCGTAGGCGAACTGCGGCCAGATCTGATCCGCAAGGAATTCGTAATGCGGCTCATCCCATGAGCCGCGCTTGTGCGCGCCGACATGGCCGAGCACTTCCTGCAGGAACACCACATCCGCGCCGACCGTGCGCACGGCGTCGCGCAGCTCGGGAAGGATGAACTTCCTGTTGAAAGCGGTGAAGCCCTTATGGATGTTGACGGTCATGACGGTCAACGCCGGGGTGACAGGCACGGAGTCGGTCATGCGAATTTCTTTTACTGCCGGGCTGGTTATCAAGGTGTAGGACGCCAAGCTATCTTGGTGTCCCTTCCCCGGTAGCTCCAGGACGAGCGCGCTTTTTTTCGCCACACTCATGGTTATGAAAAAGAAGAAGCCGGGAATGAACCCGCGTGTTGGAGTCTCCCTCGCGTTGGCGGCCCTCGCCGCCAGCGTGCATGCCGACAGTTGGTCGGCAACCGCCTTCGTCGCGGAAGGCGGCGTGACTGTGCATGGCACCTACAGCCTCACGGCAGGCGTCACCTTGCCATCCACTTGGCATCGCACAAGCCACAACGGCGAATGGACCGCGTACACCGAGTTCTTCGTAAGCCACTGGGGCGCGAAGCTTGGCGGCCGGCGCGAATCGTTCACGCAGTTCGGCGTGATGCCGGTGCTGCGGTACCGGCTCGATCACGGTGGCTCGCCCTGGTTTGCGGAAGGCGGCGTCGGCCTGTCGTACCTGGACGGGCTCTACCAGCGTGACCACAAGCGCTTTTCGACGCGCTTCAACTTCAACGATGTTCTCGGGGTGGGGCGCAGCTTCGGTGACCGGCGCGAACACGAAGTGACGCTGCGGCTCGTTCACATTTCGAACGCCGGCATCAAGGAGCCGAACCCGGGCGAGAACTTCGTGCAGCTGCGCTACGCACGGCAGTTCTAGCGCGTCATTTCGCTCGAGGCCGCTCGAGGCCGCTCGAGGTTTCGATCGGACGCTTGCAGGCCGCGCAGAACGCTAGCGGGCTTGTGTGTAACGGATGGGCTTACGCACCCCAGCCGTGATGACCGCCATGGCCACCATGGCCGCGGCCACGATGACCTCCGAGGAAGCGCATCGACACTTCGTCGAACGCCTTCTGCTGCGACGGCGCGAGCTGCGCGTAGAAAGTCTTTGTGGCGTCGAAGCGCCTGTCCATCGCGGCGTTGCGCTCGGCACGCAGCTGGCGCATGCGATCGATACGCTCGGGTGTGGTCAGGCGGCTCATCTCTTCATGCAGGGCGCGTTTTTGCTGCATGGCCTGCTGCGACGGCAGCATGGCGGCGGCCCAGGTATTGAACGCGCCCTCTTGCGCCGGGGTGATCTGCAGGATGCGCTTGAACCCTTCGAGCCGGCGCTGCATGCGCTCCTGCATGTGTTGTTGCATGCCCGGCGGGTGCATCGGCATTGCGCCGGCGGGCGGGGCGGGTTGTGCCTGGGTGGCGAGGGCGGCGGAAGCCAGCAGGGCGGCCAGCAACGCGCGACGGGGAGCGAATCTCATGGAGGTTCCTTTCACGATCGGCATGATCCCAGTGTGGGCGGCACTTGTATCGGCGCAGTGCCCCTCTCGTACCTGATCTGTAAAGAATCGCGTCTGTGGGAAGCTTCCTACCGCAGGACAGCAGATGCAGTGACTGCTTCGCAGGAGACGGCGGCGCACCATGGGTGCATGGACATTCGAACCGTCATGCGCCCGGTGCTTGCGATGACACTCGCTGCTGCGGGCAGCGCGTTCGCCCAGTCGACCAACCCGTCGGTGACGACTCCTTCCGTCATCACGACTCCTCCGGTGATGAACGACACCCTGCCCTTGCCCGCGGAGAACCGCGAAAGCCTGGGGGCCGTCGTGCTGCAGGACTCGATGGTGCGTGCGCAGCGCGAAGCTTTCGCGGCGCGCCGCACGTCGCTCAGCGTTGCCAATGTTGGCCGCCGCGTGGACCGTGTGCAGCGCAAGACGCAGACGAAGCAGGAGCTGCAGCAGCAGCGCGACGACGAGTCGCTTCGCCTGCGCGAGATGGGCGCCGGCGCGCTCAATCCGCAGTAGCTTTCGACACCGTCGCCGGATAGTCGGTGTAGCCTTGTGCGCCGCCGCCGTAATAGGTCGCGCGGTGCGAATCGGCCAGCTGCGTGTTCGAGCGAAAACGCTCGACGAGATCCGGATTGGAGATGTACGGCCTGCCGAACGCGACAAGGTCCGCGTCCCCCGATTCGATCGCGCTTTCGGCCATGCCCCGGTCGTAGCCGTTGTTCACCATCCATGCGCCTTCGCCGCCGGCGTCGCGATAGGCCCAGCGCATCGCGCGATAGTCGAAGGGGCGGCCTTCCACCTCGCGCGGGCCACTGGTCGCGCCTTCGACAACGTGGATGTAGGCAAGCTTCAGCGGCGCGAGCTCTCGCATCACGTAGTCGAACAGGCGCTGCGGATCCTCGTCGTCGATGTCGTTGGCAGGCGTCACCGGTGCGAGGCGCAAGCCGACGCGATCGCCGCCGATCTCTTCGACGATGGTGCGCATCACTTCCAGCAGGAAACGCGCGCGATTCTCGATGGGGCCGCCGTAGTCGTCGCTGCGTTTGTTGGTACCCGTCTTTAGGAACTGGTCGATCAAGTAGCCGTTCGCGCCGTGCAGCTCGACGCCGTCGAAGCCTGCGCTTGCGACCGCGAAACGTGCGGCATGGCGGAAGTCGTGGACAAGACCCGGGATTTCGGATGCGTCGAGCTCGCGCGGCTCGGACACGGGCACGAACTTGCCGGTTCCATCCGGATAAATCAGGAATGTCGTCGTCTTTGCCGTGATGGCCGATGGCGCGACAGGCGCCTGGTGCTCGGGCTGCAGATCCACATGCGAGATGCGGCCCACGTGCCACAGCTGGCACACGATGCGGCCGCCGCGCTTGTGCACGGCATCGGTCACGCGGCGCCAGCCGTCGAGCTGCTCGGTGCTGTACAGGCCCGGAACGTGCGCGTAGCCCTGCCCTTGCTGGCTGATGGCCGTGGCTTCGCTGATGAGAAGGCCGGCGCTCGCGCGCTGCGCGTAGTACTCGGCCATGAGCGGCGTGGGAATGGCGTCGGGCGCGCGATTGCGCGTGAGCGGGGCCATGACGATGCGGTTGGGCAGGCGCCAGCGGCCGACCTGCAAGGCGTCGAAGAGCGAGGGCATGGTGTTTCGAGTGGAAGCATGCGCGTGAATTCCCGGGCGGTTGCAACGCGTAGCGCTTCGAGATAATCCGCTTCATGGCTCGTGTGCTCAAGTGGTTGCTCGCGCTCGTCGCGATATTCGTGGTGTTGATCGGCGCGATCGCTTTCGCGCTGCACTTGTGGGTTGGCAGCGCGGACTTTCGCGCGCGTGTGGCGCAAGAAATTTCAGCTGCCGTGGGCGTGCCGGTCGAGCTTGGCGGGCTGGACGTCGATGTGTGGCCGCTGCCCGGCGTCGCCGTCGATCGCGTACAGGTGAAAAGCCGGCCGCCGCTCACTTTCGAGCGGATCGAGGCGCGGCCCGTGTGGTCGGCGCTGCTACATCGCAAGCTCGAGATCGCGACGCTCTACGTGCGCAATGCCGTCGTGCCGCAAGACGCGATCGCAGCGGTCGCCGCCGCGTTTCGCAAGGCGCATCCCGAAGATGGCGCGATGAAAAAAGAAAAGGCACCGCAGGAGCCATCGAGCGTCACGCTTCCGCAGCGGATCGTGCTCGAGCAGGTGACGTGGGTGGACACCAAGGGCGCGGGCAACGTCGTCGATGCCACTGTGCACATGGACGACGACGGTTTGCCGGGGCATGTCGATTTCGCAGTGACGCAGGGCCGCTGGCAAGGCGTCAAGGCGAAGCTGCAGCGCGCCGCGAAGCTATGGCAGTTCGATGGCCAGGTGGGCGGCGGCACGATCAAGGGCCACTTCGTTCCGGGCAAGACGACGCGAGGCGATCCGCTCGTCACGGGCGAGCTCGATACGTCGAACGTGGAAGTCTCTTACTTCACCGCGCCGAGCAAGACGATGACCGGACGGCTGGAAGCGCACACGCAATTGCAGGCCGACTTGCGCGACCTTGCCGCTGTTGCAGACGTGCTGCACACGCAGACGAAGTTCACCGTGCACAACGCTGTGGTGCATGGCATCGACCTCGCTCAGGCCGTAAAGACCGTGGGCATCAATCGCGGCGGGGAGACGCACCTGGACACGCTTGCGGGCCAGCTCACCACGCATGGCCGCACGGCGGAACTGCGCAATCTCGTGGCCTCCTCGGGCGCGCTCTCGGCCACGGGCAACGTGAACGTGGCCGCCAACAAGAATCTTTCCGGCAGCGTGAACGTGAACCTCGCCGAGAAGGTCGCGGGCACCGCACTTGGCGTGCCGCTCATCGTCGGCGGCACGCTCGATTCGCCGTCGGTCACCTTGAGCCGCAGCGCGCTCCTGGGCGCGGCGATCGGCACCGTGATCGCGCCCGGCGTGGGCACGGCCGGCGGCGCCAAAGTGGGCGACAAACTCGGCGACACCCTCAAGGGGTTGTTCGGGAAGTGACGTGAGGCGGCGCCCGCTTCAGTCGCGGTAGCCCGGGTCGATGCGATCGAGCTTGCGCAGCAGCGCGGGCCACGCGAGATTCGCGCCTTGTCCTGCTGTGACGGTCTTGAACACCTGCGCGAGTCCCTCGAGAATTTTCGGATCGACGTAGGTGAGCTCGCCGCCGCCTTGCGCATCGATCTGGATGCGGCAGGTGTTCTCGAACGTGTACATCTGCAGGAAAGCGTCGGGCACCGCCTTGCCGATCACGAGGAGGCCGTGATTGCGAAGCACGAGGAAGTTCTTGTCGCTCAGGTTCTTTTGCAGGCGAGGCTTCTCCTCGTCGCGCAGCGCGACACCTTCGTAGTCGTGATACGCGAGCGACGCAAGGACAAACGTGCTTTGCTGGCTGATCGGCAGCACGCCCGCCTTCTGCGCGCTGACGGCCACGCCCGCGCGGCTGTGCGTGTGAAGCACGCAGCCGGCGTCCTCGCGAACCTCGTGCACGCAGCTGTGGATCGTGAAGCCCGCCGGGTTGACGGGGAAAGGCGAGTCGATCACCTTGTTGCAGTCGCGATCGACTTTCACCAGCGACGAGGCCGTGATCTCGTCGAACATCAGGCCGTAGGGATTGATGAGGAAGTGGTGTTCGGGCCCCGGCACGCGCGCGCTGATGTGCGTGAACACCAGGTCGCTCCAGCCGTAAAGCGCAACCAGGCGATAACAGGCGGCGAGGTCCACGCGAAGTTGCCATTCCTGGGCGCTGACCACTTGCTTGAGCGATGCGATTTCCATGGCTTGTCTCCTGGGTGATCTAGTGTCGCCGCGGCAAGGCGACGAGCTCGTATTGTCCGTCGGCGGCGCCGTCGCGTCTCAGCGAAAGTTCGTAGCCGAGCTCGCCCAGTATGGAGACGCACGCTTCGTGCTGTGCCCATCCGTGGGTCGACAGGAGAATCGTCGGGCGATGCCGCTCGAGCGTTTGCCGGGCGCCCGCCAGCGCGCGTGACTCGGCGCCTTCGATGTCCATCTTGACGATGCGGGGTGCGGGTGCGACGCCGGATTCGACGAGCGCGTCGATGGTCGTGACCGCCACTTCGATGCCGTGCTCTGCGTCGAGGTGACCCATCGACGGCGAGGTGCCAGGGGCAAGGAAGGCAGTGCCCCGGGCATCGGCCACGGCCTGGGCCAGGACCGTGACGTTTCCGATGCCGTTCAGCGCGAGATGCTGCTTCAGCAATTCGAGATTGCGCGGCAAAGGCTCGATGGCAAGTACCCGCCCGGCCGGGCTCACCCGACGTGCGGCGAGCAAGGTGAAGAAGCCGACGTTCGCACCGATGTCCCACACCACATCGCCGGCCCGAACCGTGCGGACGAAGAGGTTCTGCAGCTCGCGCTCGTAGGTGCCGAGCCAGCAGCCGTGGGGACCTGCTGTCGATATCCAGCGTTGTCCCGCCAGTGGGCCGCTGAGGATGCGCAGCGGGGTCGACACGGGAACGAGTTTCAGCGGCAGGCGCACAAGGCGCCCGATCCAGTTCATGGCGCCGCCCCGGCGGCGCGCGCGGTGCCCGGCGACAGCGGACGCAGGAACACGCCTGCCAGGAGTGCCGCGAGGATGGCGTTGCCCGGCACGCGCATGGGAAAGTCGACCATCGAATGCGCGAGGAATCCCGCAAGGCCGATGCCGCACAGCGCGGTCATCATCGATTCGCGGTCGAGCGTGCGTTCCCACCAAGCTTGCCGAAGCAGCAACAGCACGCGCCGCGCCGCGAGCCACGCAAAGCAGCCGGCGAGCAGGAGGAACACGGCGCCACCTTCGAGGAACATCTCGAGCGGGTCCATGTGCGCATGATTCGCATACCCCACGATGAGCGGGGTCTGGAACGGGCGGTATGCGATGTCGTAGGTGCCCCAGCCCGAGCCGAAGGGGAAGAACGCCAGCGCCGCGTGCCACGTGGTGCGCCACAACTCGCGCCTGAAACCGGCCGATTGGCCGAGCTGGTCACCCGACAGGCGTGCCACCACCGCGTCCGGTCCCACCATGATGATGCCGCCCACCACGAGGACGATGGCGATTGGAAGGGCGAAGCGCCATCCGCGCATCCAGCCGAAGACGCGCAAGCCCGCGGCCGCCAACGCGAGCAGCGCGGCGCCCAGGCCGAACACCGCGCCGGCGCGCGAATGCGAGATGAGGATGCCTACGACGATCACGAGTCCGCCCAGCACCCACGCGGCGAGCGCGTGCCGATCGTCGAAGCGGCCGCTGGTGAGGGGCGAGCCGGCCTGCAGGCGCAGCGTGTAGCGCGTCGCGTCGTAGGCCAGCCAGACATACGCGGCGAGAGCCAACGCGAGGTAGTTCGCGTATTCATTGCGGGTGCCGAATGACCCGATCGGCGAGCCGTACGTCATGAAGCCGAAGTAGAACGGCGAATGTTCGCCGCCCGACAACTGCAGGAGGCCGAGCAGCACTTGCGCGAAGGCGATCGCCGCGACCACACGCAGCATCGTGCGCATCTGGTGCACGCCGGCGAGCAGCCCGAGCAGGAACATCGCCGCAAGCGGCAGCCCCGCGAGCAGCGAGGCGCGCGTCGCGTCGGGACTGATGGAGATGGCGCGCCAGTGCGCTGCTTGAATGCCGATGGCTCGCAAAGATTCGGCATAACGTGCGTGGCCGGGCAGCTGCTCCCACCAGCCGGCGGGAATGGGCGTCAATTGCACAAATGCGATCAGCAGCGGGCTCGCGACAAGGACGGCGATGAGCGCATCCACACCGCCGGTCGCGTGGGTGGCAGGCGCGGAAAGAACGAAACGCGTGGCCAGGGACAGGAGCACCGCGAGGCTTGCGATCTCGATCGGGATCAGTGCGATGAAGTAGTCGCCGCCGCGCAGCACGGGCGCGAACGCGAGCAGGAGCATGCCGCCCAGAATGGCGGCGGGGCCCGCAAGCCCCGCCGAGTCATTCGCATTGCCGCGGCTGTTCACCGTGGCGTGGGCGTGATCTTGCCGTCGGGCAGTCGCGCAATGGCGCCGACGAGTGCGGCAGAGCCGAGTAGCGGGACGACTGTGCGCGCGATCGACGTCCCGCCTGCTGCGGTTCCCGTCAACGTGTGCACGGCAGCGAGCATCTGGTCGCAGTTCATCGCACTATCGACCGAGATCCACTCGTTCGGCTTCAGTTTGACGTCGCAGCCATTCTTGAATTTCAGTTCCGCGTCGCCGCTGGAACTGGCCACGAATCGCGCGCCGTCGAACACCGGCGTGTCGGGCTGCACCGTCGCGACGGTGGAGCCGAAGCTCATGGTGACCAGGCCGTGCACTTCGGCGACGATGCCGACGGGGCTTGGCGCGGGCGCCGGTGCTTGCGCTTGCGCGAGAGTGCAATAGGCCGCGAGCGCAATGACGGTGAAAGCGATGTGACGCATGGGAAGTCTCCCGACTATAGGAAATGGGCGCGAGGGGGTCAATCGAGTCTCTCCAGCTCGAAAGCATCGAACGAAACGCGGCCTCGGGCGCCGAGCACGGCGTCGGTGGTGGGAGTCGTCTCGAGCTGCAATGACGCGACGAGCGGGCATTGCGCGGGCACCGTGAATTCGAACTCGAACTGCCGCCACAGCCCGCCAGTCTCGCCGATGGCAGGTGATGCGCCGACGACTGTCTTGTCGCAGCGCACGGTCCATCTCAATCCTTCTTCCATCCGGAACTGGTGGGTGCGGTGATCGCCGTGCATGCGATAGCGACCCGGGCCGATGAAAAGATACTGGCGAACGATCGGCAGCTGGATCGCACGACCGGTGAACTGCAATTCGAGGACGCTGCCGCGTTCCTCGGCGCGGCGGCGCTCGACCACGACGCCGGCGCGGCGCGCCGGACCGCTGTTGGGCACTTCCCAATCGAAGCCGTCGGACTCGAAAGCATGGTCGAAGCTCGCGTTGAAAAGCGCGGGCAAGGTTTTTCCGTGCAACGACAGCCACAAGGCATAAGCGTCGGCCCACGCGCCTTGCGCCTTGAGGTCGCGCACGTAGCCACGCACCGTCTCGGGGTCGAGCACGCCGCGCTCCTGCGCACGTACGACGAGCGGTAGCGCGCCGGAAAACGGCTGGCTGGAGTCCCGCATCGTTCCCAGCAGTCTGGGAAGCCATCGGTTGCCAGGCGTGAGATAAGGCTCGAGGAGTGCCCACTGGCCGATACCGACGAGCGAGGCCAGGGCCTTCACGGCGATCTCGACATCGCGTTTGTCCGCAAGCTCGATGAGCAGCGGCACGGCGCCGCGCCAATCCTGCCGCTTCAGGGCAGCGTCGGCACGATTTGCGAGCAGGTTCGGGTCGCGCGGTGCGAGGGTCGAGGCGAGATCGACGAGCTCGTCGCGGCGCGCCGAGCGATCCGCCAGCGCGAAGGCAACGTACGCATTGGCATCGCCCGGGTCGCGAGCAATGCGCGAGCGCAGCTGCGCGATTTCAGAGTTGCTGCCCACTGCCGGCGGCGGCGCGCACAGCTGGGCGCTCGGGCCTTCCTGCAGCGTGCACGTGCGCTCCCGGTTGATGCTCACCGACATCCAGCCGGCCAGCACGGCCGCAGCAGCGCAGCAAGCGAGGAAGCCCACCGATGCGGTATCGAAGCGATTGGCGGAAGCAATGGCGTGCGTGTTCATTGCGCAGTCACCGGTGCCAGGCGGGTAAGGACGGGCGCGCCGCCTTGTTGTGCGAATTCGGCCTGCAATGCGAACCGGCGAGTCGGCGTGGACGCATCGCGCACCTGCAGGATGACCTGCCCGATGACGACGAGCTTTCCCTCATGAGGCTCGCCCTTGAGATCGACCTTCGATATCTTGACGGGGCGGGCGCCATCGCAAAGTGCATCGAGCTGGCGGGCAAGTGATTGCGCGTCTGCGCTTCGGCGCGTGCTGAAGTCGAGGCCCGCGATGACGTTGTCGCCCCAGCCGCTTTCGATGTCCTGCAGCAGTCGCGTGACAAGGGGATGGACGTCGGCCATCGAAGGGCCGGCGGCCACGGGTCGCGAAGCAGGTGCAACGGCTTGCGCCACGGCGACCGGCTTGGCGGGGACAGGGCTCGAGGCCATTGGCGCTGGTGGTGCTGCGGGGTCGGCCTGTAAGGGGGCTTTCGTGGGCTCGACACGGTCAGCCGGAGCCGGCGCGGCAGGAGCAGCTGCCGCGGCGGATGACGCGGAAGCGGGAGCTGTGACGATGGCAGGAAGAGCAGGCGCGATCGCGGCCTGCAACACGTCGTCTTCAGCTTTGGGAGCAGTAGGCGGGGCAACTTCGGCAGTGGCTTGGCGTTCTGGCTGCGACTGTGCGAAAAGCGAAGGCAGCTTGTCCGCCACGACACGGGACGTCGTGCGCTGGACGAGCGAGTCCCGTTCGCCGGATGCAGTTGCGGCCCACAGCGCGACGAGAGCGACGGCCGCAAGGGCGCCGAAGCCGGCTGCGAGGTGCTTCAGGATGAGGCGCGAGTGACCGCGGCGCTGCGTGGGGGCGGCGCCCTGTGATCGCACCGTGGCGACTTCACGCGGGGCGGGTTGGGGCGCGGGTGGTTCGGCCGCCTCGTCGTAGGCTCGGCGCCGCTCGGGCGACGAGAGCACCTCGTAAGCCTGGTTGATGCGCGTGGCCGCATCGGTGGGCCAGTTCGCGCCACCCGGCGACGTCGCGAAATCGGGATGCGTCAGGCGCATCAGCGAGCGGTAACGGTCCTTGATCTCGATGGCGTCGGCTCCGCGCTGCAACCCGAGCAGCGCATAGTGGTCGGCATCGGGTTTGAGCAGCGCCGTGCGGATGAAGAAGCGTGCCGCTTGCACCACTGCGCCGGACGGTGGCGACGCGCCGTCTTCCGGGCTGCGGCCGGCAGCGTATTGAAGCAACTCGCGGATCGAGGCGAACAGCGGCGCGGGTTGGCGCAATGCGACCGTGTACCGGCCGGGTGCACGCTGGAAATCGATCAGGGCGGACTCGATCGCGCTGCGCCGCTCGGCGTGCCGGCCCGTCACGAAACGAGCCTCGCGTCAGCCGCGGCGGCCGGTCAGCGCGGCTCCCGCTGCATGATGGCCGTCGTTGCCATAACCGTAGTACGCGCCGTAGCCCTGCAACGCGCGTGCCGGCGCGAACGTGAGTATGGCGCCGCGCGGAGAGATGCCCGAAAGCCGCAAGCGGCGCAGCGCGTCGCGGATGTTCGCCTTGCGAGTGCTGCCCGCACGCACGATGAACAAAGTGTCCTCGATCTGGTTGCCAAGCACGATCGAATCCGCGATGCCGAGGATCGGCGGGCCGTCGACGACGACGTGGCTGATGCCCACGGACGCGGCCTTCTCGAGCAGGCGCATCAGCTTCGGGCCCATCAGGAGGTCAACCGGGTTCGGAGGCGGCGGACCCGCAGTGAGCACTGACAGGTTGGGCACGATCGTCGGCTGTATCAGGGTCTCGCCACGCGCGTCATCCGATAGCAAATTGGACAGGCCCAGGTCATTGGGAATGCCCAGCATCTTGTGCACCGACGGGTTGCGCATGTCGCCGTCGACCAGCAGCACGTGGTGGCCCATTTGCGCGAAGTTGATCGCAAGCGCGAGCGCGGTGGTGCTCTTGCCTTCGTCGCGCGTGGTCGAAGTGACCAGCAGGCGCTTCGGGGCGCCGTGCGACGTGGAGAACTGCAGCGCCGTTCGTACCGAGCGATAGGCTTCCGCCATCGACGAGCGCGGGTCGGTGTGGACTTCCAGCGCGATGGAGTTGGCATCGCTGCGCTTTTTGTCCCCCACAGGGACCACGCCCATCAACGGCACACCCAACACGCGTTCGACCATCTCGGGGAAGCGAATCGAGTCGTCGAGGTATTCGAGCAGGAACACGAGGCACAGCCCGAGGAAAAGTCCGATGCCCAAGCCGGAGAGCAGGTTCGACTGCAAGTTCGGCTTGTAGGGGAATAGCGGGGTGGCGGCCGAGTCGACGATGGAGATGTTGTTGGTGGTGAGGTTGCTCGAAATGTTCACCTGCTTGAGGCGCTCGAGCAGGCTGTCGTACAGCTGCCGGTTCGTGTCGACTTCGCGGCGCAGCAGGTTCAGGTCGATGCTGTTGTCCTGCGTGATGAGGACCTGCTTGCGCGTTTGCGCGAGGCGTTCCCGCAAGAGGTTTTCCTGAGCGACCGCCGCGTCGTACTGCGACTTGACGGCGTCGGCGAAGGTCCGGAGTTCGCGCTTCATCAGCGAATCGATCTCGTCGATTTGCGCCTTGAGCTGCTGCATCTTGGGGAAGTCGGGCTTGAAGATGCGCAGGTTCTGCTGGTATTCGAGCTCCAGTTTCGCGCGCTGGTCCTTATAGCCCGCGATCGTCTTGCTTTCGATGATCTGCAAGGCGCGCTCGGGATTCTCCCGGACTTCCTGATACTGCGTCTCTGCCTTGATCCTGTCCTGTTCGGCCTTGGAAAGGGCGCTCGCATAGTCCTGGTAGCTCTGGTTGATCGGGCTGGTCTTTTCGTCGAGCGTGAGGATCTGCTTTTGCTGCGCGTACTGGTTCAGGCGCCGCTCCGAGTCCTCCAGTCGAGCTTTCATCTGCTTGATCTGGTCTTCGAGGAACGTCTTCGCATACGAGGACGATTCGATGCGGCGCTCCTGACCGAGGGACACGAATGTCTGCGCCGTCGTATTGGCTATCTTCGCCGCGAGTTGCGGATTGGCGTTGTCGATCGAAAGGTGGACAAGTCGCGAGTTCTGCACCGGCTCGACGACCAGGGCGCCGAGGAAAGCGCCGACCACTGCTTCGCGACCGAGCGTTTCGGGATCGGTGGTCGAGGGAGTCGAGAGCTTGCGGTAGCCGTTGACAATGCGGCCGATGAAGCCCTCCGCCGAAGCGGCAGCATGTGCGGGCTGGACGCTGTCGCCTTCGGATTGCGGGCTCTTGCCCGCCGCAGGCTTGGACCGGTCGAGCTGCAGGTCGTCGATCACTCGCTCCGCGAGCGACCGGCTGCGAAGCAGCTCGTATTGGGTCTTCAGGCCGAGGTACTCGTCGACGGAGAGCTGGTCCAGATCGGCGCTGCCGCCCTTGAAATCAACGATGCGCGCGGGCGCGCGGTCGATCTGCAGCACCGCGGTCGCGCGGTAAGTGGGTCGTTGCAGGAACGTGTTGATCCCGGCCATCGTGGTGGTGACCAGCACCACCATGAGCAGCGTCCACTTGTGTTTGAGCACCATGCCCAGCAGGTCGCTGAGCGTGAGGGCGCTGTCGTCGTCGTCGCCTTCCGATGCACGTTCGAAGGCCGGCTGCAGCATGTAGGGATGCCGCAGCGCAAGCTCGGTTTGCGCTTGTTGCGGTGACAGCTTCGAAGGAAGGGTCTCGTGTCCCATGGCTGACAGCGTCAATGCGGCGCGAAGACCGAGAACGGGTTGATGGAATCGATGACGTCGCGCAGCAGCGAATCCTTGAGGATCGCGCGCGTGCTGTCACGCTGGACGACGATGAGGTCGTCGCCGCGCACCGGTGGGTCGTCGGCCTTGCCTGCGCGGATCTTTGCGACGTCGTACACGAACGACTCTCGCACTTTCTCGTCGTTGACGCGATAGAGCATCACCTGCGAGCTGTCGGCGATGGGACCGAAACCTCCGGCCACCGCCAGCGCGCGAAGGAGTGTCATCTGTCCCGCAAGCGGAAAGATGCCAGGGTGCTGGACGGCGCCTTCGATGGTGATCCGTTCAGTGGTGAACTCCTTGACGAAAATAGAGACCTGCGGGTTCTGCAAATATTTTTCCGAGTACTTGGCAGCGATCACATCCTCGGCTTCCTGGGTTGTCATGCCGTTGACGATGATTCGTCCGATTAGCGGCAGGGAAATCGCGCCGGCCGCATTTACCCGCACCGTGCGGCGCAGGCTCTCGGCGTCGAGCACCTCGACGTCGATCAGGTCGCTGGGGCTCAGGCGATAGTCTTTGGCGAGTGCCATCGGCACCGGAGTGGTTGCGGGTGGCGTGGCGATCGTGCGCATGCCGCCGTCGGTGAGGGGATCGGGCGAGTCGACGGTGCGCAATGAACCCACGCGCAGGTCGGACGGCGCACGCGTGCCGGAAGGGAAAGTCTGGGCGAAGACAAGCGCGGGCAATGCCACGCACAAGGCTACAAGGGCCAAACGGATTTTCGGGGCTTTCAAGGTGACCACCTTCCCAACTTTCTCGGATCGCTAGTGCGCGATTGAAGTCTTCATCACAAACTGAGGAAGCTTCGTAACATTTTTCAGGAGCAACGCCTGGATCGCGCCGATGCCGTTCTGGCGCAACGCCGCGTAGTCTTCGCGCGATTTCAGGAACAGGTTCATCAGCTGGTTGCTGACCCCGCCCATGCGCATGCGCACCAGCACCTCGGGCACGTACGCCGCGTGGACACCTCCACGCCACAGGATCCGCAGCATGTTCTCGTAGTCCGCGGCGATCCTGTAGCGCGTGTCGAACGCACCAAAGCGCCGATAGACGTCCCGACGCACATAGAACGTCGGATGCGGGGGCATCCAGCCGTTGGCGAGTTGCGATCGTGTGTAGCGGCCGGCGCGCCAGTAGCGAACAATGCGCGAGGGATCATCGCGACCGACGTAGACGAGGTCGCCGTACACAGCTTCCACGCGGGGATCTTCGAATGCTCGCGCGACGCGCTCGAGTGCGTGCTCGCAGGCGAATTCGTCGTCCGCGTGCATGAAGCCGACCACATCGCCGGACGCCGCCCGGATGCCCTTATTCAGTGCGTCATAGACGCCCTTGTCGGGCTCGCAGATCAGCTTGCCAAGGTGCGCCCGACTGGCAGCCAGCACGCCCAGCGTGCCGTCGGTGGACCCGCCATCCACCACGATGTGCTCCACATGGCCCCAGGTCTGGCTTTGCACCGACCGCAGGCAAGAGCCGAGCGTGGAAGCGCGGTTCTTGACGGCTGTGACGACCGAGATCTGTAATGACATGTGACAATTAAGACGGGTTGTGTCACCGAATTATCTCAACGGCGGCACTTCCTGCAAACTCTTTCAGCGACTTGGTTACACTTAAAAGAGCTTCCAGTGACGGAAGCCACATTCTCGGCCCCGTGTTTCCCCCTGGCACTACCCGAACGTCTGTAACAGCAGGGATGAGCTGAATGTCAGTGGGTCCCCACATCTTTTCAAATGTTTTCAAAGCTCGGGGCATGTGCAGCGCCGATGTCACGAGCAGGACCCGATGCGCTCCGAGCGCCTGCAGAATCGGTTTCGCATTCGCCGCGTTTTCGCGGGTGGTGCGACTGGAGCGCTCGCGTTTGATCGCGCTGTCCGGTACACCGAGCTGCATCAGGAATTCGGCGATGGCGTCCGCCTCGGTCTGCTGACGAACGTTGCCCGGGCGATTGCCCGCGGCCACGACGATCCACTTGGCCTTGCCGGCCCGATAGAGGGCGGCGGCATGCAGCACTCGGGTCGAACTCTCGCCCAGCACGAATGTCGGCCTCTCGGGAGGTTGCGCAGGCGTGACTGCCCCGCCCAGGACGATGATGGCGTCCGCGCTCGGCAGGTCTGATGCCCGCAACGCCGGGTACTGGCTCTCCAGCGTCGATCCCAGTGCATGGGCGACGATCGGCAGGGAGCCGAGCCACAAGCCCGCGAATCCGATGATCGACAGCACCATCGAGAGCCGCTGCCGCCCCGCCCACAACGCGACTATGCCGGCAAGCCACATCTGCATCGCCAGGAAGAACGGCGAAAAGAGGTAGAACGCCCACTCCTGCCACATCGATCTCAAACCTCTCGCCGGATCACGTGCGACCCGAGCACGAGCCGGTCCATCTTCGTGCGCAGGAAGCAGTCGAGCGCCTCGCCGGGCGCGCAAACCACCGGCTCGTTCTCGTTGAACGATGTGTTGAGCACCATCGGCACGCCGGTGAGGTCGCAGAACGCGCTGATCAAAGCGTGATACCGCGGATTCGTCGACGCGGTCACGGTTTGCAGGCGGCCTGTTCCGTCGACGTGGGTCACTGCCGGAATCAGCTCGCGCTTGACGGCCTTGATGGGATAGACCTGCATCATGAAAGGCACGTCGCCGTCGAGCTCGAACCAGTCGGCGACAGCTTCGCGCAGCACCGACGGCGCGAACGGCCGGAAGGATTCGCGCCGCTTGATCTTCAGGTTGAGGACCTCCTTCATGTCGGCGCGGCGTGGGTCGCACACGATCGAGCGATTGCCCAGCGCGCGCGGTCCCCATTCCATCCGGCCCTGGAACCAGCCGACCACTTCGCCCCTGGCGATCGCTTCGGCCGTGCCTCGCGCCAGCGCAGCTTCATCCGACGCCAGTGCTGCGACGCAATGTTGCGATTCGAGATCGGCAAAGCGCTCATGGAGCAGCCGCGCGATCTCTTCGTCGCCGAAATGCGGGCCCCAGTACGCATGATCGTGCGGCGCACCACGCCGGCCACCGAGTGCGTGCCAGACGCTGTACGCCGCACCCACGGCGCCGCCTGCGTCACCTGCCGCAGACTGCACGTACACATCCTCGAAGGGCGTGTGCCGCGTGATCTTGCCGTTGGCCACGGAATTCATCGCGCATCCGCCGGCCAGGGCCAGATACGGCAAACGGTGTTTCGCATGCAGCGCGTTCAGAAGATGGAAGAAAGCCTCTTCGTACATCGCTTGCGCCGAGCGTGCGATGTCCTTGTGCCACTGCTCCAGGGCATCGCCGGGCCGGCGCGCGGGTGTGCGCAAGCGCTGCGCGAGCTCGTCGCTGAAGAGTGCGCCGACGGATGGCATGCCGCCGTTCCACTCGTAATCGATCTTCTCGCGGTGATGTCGAAAGCATGCAAGGTCCAGCCGGAAACTCCCGTCGGCCTGCAGCATCACGATGCGACGCATTTCGTCGAGGTAAGCCGGCTCGCCGTAGGGCGCCAGGCCCATCACCTTGTATTCGTCGCCGTAGTGCGGAAAGCCGATGAACTGGGTGATCGCCTGGTAGAAGATGCCCAGCGAATGCGGAAAGAACACACGTTGGTCGACATCGACCTGCGAGCCTCGCCCAATGCCCCACGCCGCACTGGCGAAATCGCCGAAGCCGTCGACGGAAGCCACGCACGCTTTCTCGAACGGGGACACGTGGAAAGCGGACGACATGTGCGCCGCATGATGCTCGACGGCATGCACCTTGGCGCGAAGGCTTTGCCCCGGACAAGCGTCGCGCAGCAACGCCGCCGTGCCTGCTCTTGCGCGGCGGTTGCGCAGGCGCTCGGCCACGAGCCCGGGATCGGGTCGCTGGCGAAGCGTGAACGCGAGTTTGCGGGCCCAGTGCGCGCGAGGATCCTGGTTCATCGCGACGTGGTCGACGTCGGCCAGCCGCAGTCCGGCGTCCTCGAGGCACCACGCGATCGCACGTGCGGGGAAGCCGGCCCAGTGCTTGACGCGCCGAAAGCGTTCTTCCTCTGCGGCCGCGAGCATACGGCCGTCCTGCACGAGGCACGCTGCGGCATCGCCATGAAACGCGTTGATGCCCAGGATCGTCGTCATCGCGCCTCGCGTGTGGTGAATTCCGCCTCGAGCAACCGAAGGCTCAGGATCGCTTCCGCGATTCCGCGCTGGAGCGCATAAAAAAGGCCTGCGCGCCCGTCGAACAACCCGCGGCCCACGGTGAGGCAATAAAGCGGGACGAGCCACGGCGCGATCACGACCATCCGGCGAATGCGGTCGCGCCAGTTCAGGCTGCTCCAGGGGCTGCTTCGCAGCGCTTGGCATTCGATGCGCGCATAGCGGTCCTGCGCGGCGAGCCAGGCGGTGAGCGACTTCCTGTCGTCATGCGACACCTTGCCATCGAGCGCCAGCACACGGCCCGTCGGTACGAGCCGCTGCGAATGGCCTTCCTGCAGATAGCGTGCGCCTTCGCGGCGGTACAGGATGACAGCGGGTGGATAAAGCGACGCGGACAGCTCGCGGCCATAGACGCAATAGCGAAATCGCACGCGCCAGCCTCCAATATCCGGCGGCGGAGCGAGAGCCGACATCTCGCCGACCAGCGCCGCGTCGAGTACGTAATCTGCATCCAGCGCCAACACCCACGGCGAAGCGAGCCCGCATTCCTTGAGTCCCCACGTCCACTGCGCAGCATGGTTCTCGAAGGGATGCGTGCAGATGCGCACGTTGGCATGGCTGCGCGCGATCTCGAGCGTGCGGTCGGTGCTGCCGCTGTCCAGCAGGACGATGCGCGGAAAGCGATTCAACGCCTCGAGCGTCCGCTCGATGTTCGCTTCCTCGTTGTAGGTGAGGACAAGGACGTCAACGTTTTGCAGGAAGTCCACGGCGGCTGCCCGAGATGTCCATATAAAGCTGCTTCAGGCGCGTGCCCATCGCGCCGAGCGAGTAGCGCTCGCGGGCGAGGCACACGGCGCTGGCCTGCATCGGTGCGCGCACGGCAGGCGGCATGATAAGCCTGAGGCCCGCAGCGATCGATTCCGCCGACGTTGCGACTTCGACGCCCGCAGCTGCCGCAACCACGTCACGCGCGATCGCCACGCCGCTCGAAAGGACGCACGGCAATCCATGCGCGAGCGCTTCCGCCGCGGCGATGCCGAAGTTTTCCGAATGAGAGGGCAGGACGAAGATGTCGGAGTCCCGGAAAGCTCGGAGCTTCGCCGCGCCCTCGACAAAGCCGAGCCAGCTCACGCGATCAGCAAGGCCGAGCACGTCGGCACGAGCGCGAAGGGCGCTTTCGTATTCGGTTTCGCCGCTGCCGGCGATCGTCAATCGCAACTGCGGAAACTCGTCGCGCAGCATGGCCATCGCATCGAGCAAGCCATCGAGGTTTTTCTTCGGGTGTAGTCGCGACAAGAACAGGGCACGGACGCTGCCGTCGCCGGGCGGCGTACGTACAACAGGTGGCGGCATGTCGATGCCCAGCGGGATCACAACCGGCCGCATGTCGATGCGCAGTGCGGCCGCTTCGCGCATCTCCTCGTCGCTCGTGAAATGCACCGCAGCCGCGTGACGCAGCAGCGGGGTTTCGATCATGCGCAGCGACGCGCGCTTGAGCCACGGCCTGCGATGCTCCATGCCCCACGGGGCAAGCGTGCCGAGGGGGCGCACGATGTAAGGCACGCCGGCGCGTCGCGCTGCCTGGGAGGCGGCGGTCGTGGTGAAGGAGAACAACGCGTGCACATGCAGCAGGTCGTAGTCGGTCACGGCTCGCGATATCCAGCGCGCGAAACCGGGCGACCACTTGTAGAACTCCGACCGTTTCGCGAAATAGCGGCGCACCGTCTCTTCTTCGAGGACAGCACCCTGACCCGCCTTGCCGCTTCGCAGGCCGGGCCCGTCGTCGTCCGTCGTTGCGGTCTCGACCGTGACTCCTTGTGCAGCCAGCGCGCGCTCCATCGCGCGCAGCGCATGCGACGGACCGCCGTCCCCCTGCCAAAGCGATGGAATGACGTGAAGCACTTTCATGAGTGCTGCCTCGCCCAGTCGATCGCACGCAGCGTGCCTTCGACGGCGCGCGCGGCGGTGTACTTCGTCAGCACGCGCTCTCGCGCAGCCTTGCCCATGAAACGCAGCCGAGATGGATCGGCCGCGCCGGCAAGGAGCAGCGAGGCCAGCGCTGCGGTGTCGCCGAACGCAAAGCATTCGCCGGTCTCGCCGGGCGTGACGAGATCCGGGCCGCAGCCGACACGGTCGCTGACGATGGCGGGCCGCCCGCAAGCCATCGCCTCGTTCACGACGAGACCCCAGGTCTCGCCGAAGTCGGATGGCAGCACGAGCGCATCGGCGGCGACATAAGCCGCTGCGATCTCGCCCTGATTGAGGAAACCTGCGAAGGTCACGGGCAACGCATGTTCGCGCACGAAGGCATGGACCGGCTCCTCCAATTCGCCGGTTCCTACGACGAGCAGGTGAAGCCGCGCGCCGCGTGACACCACGATGCGCACCGCTTCGAGCAGGTCGGGCAGGCGTTTCTTCGGTTCGAACTTGCCCGCGTACACGAAGCAAGTGATGTCGCGCGGAATCGACCAGCGCTCGCGCAATGCATCGCGCTGCGATGCAAATGTCAGGGCCGATTGCGCGAAGCGTTCGTTGTCGACGAAGTAGGGCGCGCTGAACAACCGCGCGTCCTCGATGCCATAGCCGCGGTAGAAATCGCGGCTCGCCCGGCCGATCGGCAGGAAGGCCGCGCAACGCGCGAG
>DATJJL010000422.1:0-17064 GCA_035492155.1 Ramlibacter sp.
CCGGCCCAGGCTTCCAGCGCCTGGATGCGCCGCGAGAAAGCGGGCTGCGTGACATGCCGCAGCTGGGCCGATCGGCTGAAGCTGCGCGTTTCCGCGAGGCTCACGAAATCCTCGAGCCATTTGGTTTCCATGGCGCAATTATTCCCCTGCCTGCTGCAGGCGCCAGCGTGGTTTACACGGGCACGCCCGCCTTCTCGCGCATGGCGCGGCGGCGCTCGATGCTTTCGGCGGGCCATTCCTGGCGGAAGTCGTAGTACTCGGGCACGGCCTTCGCGCCGGCCGGAAGCACGACCCACGGCTGCTTCGTCGACGTGAAGATGTGCATGTCGGGCGGGAAGGCATCCGGGTTGTCCAGCGTGCCCACGCGCACGAAGCGCGCGAATGTCGCGCCGCCGTAGTTGCTCCAGATGGCGACGAGGCATTTCGGACAGCGTGCGATGAGCTGGCCTTGTCCGCTCGCGCTGGGTGTGTTCAGGATCTCAGGCTCGGCGCCCAGATGTTCGACGCGGTCGGCTTCGATCAGCGCGTTCAGCGCGAATGCCGTGCCTGTCTCGCGCTGGCACCAGCGGCAATGGCAGCAGTGCACGTAAAGCGGACGGCTCTTGAGGCGATAGCGGACGGTGCGGCAATCGCAGCCGCCTTCGAACGTTTCTTCGCTCATGGCAACGTCACTTTCCTTCGCATTCCAAGATCGAATCGAAGCAGCCGATCAGCTTGCCCTGCGGATCGGTGAGCGGCTTCATGCCAGCGATTTTTCCATGAAGACGCTCAGCGGATCGGGCCCGTAGTTGCCGAACGGCCCGCGCCGCACATAGCCCGCGCGCTCGTAAAGCCGCAATGCATCGGGTTGCGATATACCCGTTTCCAGGCGCATGAGCGCAAAGCCCCGCTCGCGTGCCGACGCTTCCAGGAAAGCAAGAACGCCCTGTGCCACGCCACGCCCGCGCAACTGCGGCCGCACGAACATCCGCTTGATCTCGCCCCAACCGTCGTTCAGCACCGCCGCGCCGCAGCCCACCGCTTGGCCGTCGTGCCGCGCCACGGCGAACAGCACATTGGGCTGCATGAGCGCGTCGATGTCGATGCCGTGATGGCTCTCGGGCGGATAAAGCGGCTTCTGGAAAGCGTCGAGCTCGTCGATCAGCAGGGCGACTTCGGGCTGGTCGGGGCGTTCGAGCTTGATGCGCGCCATCGCATCCTCACTGCGCGAGATGCAGGCGGACTACCGGCCGCTCGGGCTTGCGCCGCGCGACTTCCTCGAATCCGGCTTCGTCGAACATCGACTTCGTGCCGAACCACAGGTTGCTATCCGCCGTGCGGCCTTCTTTGTCGACCGGGTAAGCCTCCACCAGCTTGACCTTTTTCTTGCGGCAGAACGCGATGGCCGCATCGAGCATCTGCTTGGCAACGCCTTGCTTGCGGTATTCCGAGGGCACCACGAAGCAGATGATCGACCACACCGGCTGGTCGTCCACCGCCCCCATCACTTTGGAATTGGCAAGCCGCGCGAAATCCTCTCGCGGTGCGAAAGACACCCAGCCCACCGGGACGCCGTCGCGATATCCGATGAGGCCCACCTGCTTGCGTTCGTCGGCAAGCGCCTTGAGGTTCGCACGATTGCGCCTGGCGATCTCCTGCGTCGGCCACGGGCTGCTGCCTGACTTGCGGTAAGCCATGCACCAGCAGTTGCGCGCGATGGAGCAGCCGCGCGCGTTGAAGATCGCTTCGAGATCGGGCCACGTGGCCGCCGTCAGAGGCTTCGTGGTGAAGCTCATTGCCGCGCTTCCACGAATCGCACCCTGGGAATCCAGTTGCGCGCGCGTCGGGCGAGCCTTTCGCCATCGGCTTCACCGTCGAACGTGGCGCTTGCACGCTTGAGCATCGATGCATCGACGTTGTCGAATGCGTTCACGCTGACCACTGCGAACGTGTTGCCGTCGATCTCGCTCGTCACCACCGGCACGGCCCCGCAGCGTGAGCAGATATGAAAGCGCGCCGTCTTCGTGCCGAACGCGTATTGCGAGACAAGCGATGCGTCTTTCACATCGACCTCGAGCGCGCCTTGCGGATTCGATGTCCACACGCCGCCATGTTTCCGGCAGAACGAGCAGGTGCACGCGCGGGCCGGGATCTCCACTGGGTCCGGCGACCAATCCAGCTTGAACGAGATGTTGCCGCAGTGACAGCTGCCCGTGATCTTCATGTCGTTCTCATTGCTTCCCGATTCGCTTGCCATTCGCGACGCAGCAGGCCGTACAGGCCGCCGTCGCTGGTTTCGCCGCGCTCCACGTAGCGTTCGCGCTGCGTTCCCTCGTGCTGGAAACCCAGGCGGCCCAGCACTCGCGCCGAAGCGGTGTTGACGGGATTGATCACCGCTTCGATGCGGTTCAGATCGAGATGCTCGAAGCCGTAGTCCACCAGCGGCACCAGCGCCTCGCTCGCATAGCCCATGCCCCACGCCGCCCGTGCGAGCGCGTAACCCAGCTCCGCGCGCCGGCTTTCCTTGGCGAAGTTGAACAGCAGCACCTCGCCGAGCACGCGAGAGTCTTCGCGCCTTTCGACAGCGAGGCGGATGTAGTCGCCCGCAGCCATCTTGTCGATGTCGCGCGCGATGCGCTGGTGCGCTTCATCGACATGCTTCCATCCGCCCACCGGGATGTAGCGGAACACCTGCGGATCGGCGAACACCGCAAACAAATCCGCCGCGTCGGCATGGCGGAAAGCGCGCAAAACAAGGCGCGGAGTTTCGAGGCGCAGGTCGAAGTACGAGGGCATTCGGCCATTATGGCCGCGCTCTTACGCGAGAGTGGCAGGATCGAGATTCGCTCCGCAGACCACCAGGCACACGCGCTTGGCATCCGCGGCGATGCCGCAGCGAAGCGCAGCGAGTGGCAGCGCCGCAGCCGGTTCGACGGCGAGCTTGAACTCTTTCCAGAGCATGAGCTGTGCGTCGCGAATGACTGCATCGGGCAGCAGCTTTGCATCCTTCACCCAGCGCTGCGTCACGTCCCATGCGATCTGCCCGATGCGCTTGGCGCCCAGTGAATCGGCGGCGATGCCACTCACGGCAACGTCGACCGGCCGGCCCGCTTCGCGTGCGCGATGAAGCGTGGGCGCGAGCTCGGGCTCCAGTGCGATCACGCGCGCGCGGTTTTCGAACCACGAAGCGATGCCCGCAATGAGCCCGCCCCCGCCGACGCTCACCAGCACGGCATCGGGCGTGGACCCGCCCTGCTCTTCGATCTCGATGCCGATCGTGCCCGCACCGGTGACAACTTCGGGCTGGTCGTACGCATGCGTGAGCAGCGCGCCTGTTTGCTTCTGTCGCACAAGGCACGCTTCGAGCGCTTCCGCGTAGACACTGCCCGTGACGACGACTTGCGCGCCGAGCTCGCGCAGCTTCTGCTGCTTGGCGGGGCTGGAGACTGTCGGCACGAACACCTCGCACTTCACGCCGAGCTCTTTCGCAGCTGCCGCGGTTGCAATGCCTGCATTGCCGCCCGACGCAACGATCACTCCGCTTGCGGGAATCTCGTTGGACAGCAGGCGATTGAGCATGCCGCGGGCCTTGAAGCTGCCGCTCGTTTGCAGGTGTTCGAGCTTGAGCCACACCTCTTCATTCGCGACGCCCAGCGCCTTGCCCGGCAGCTTGAACAACGGCGTGCGCCGGATGAAATGCGGATAGTCTCGCGCAAAGCGTTCTGCGGCACCCTGGATGTCTCCCGGGTTCACAGCTTCAGGCCCTTGGGCAACGGAAACTTCACCGTCTCCTCGATGCCGTCCATCTTGCGCACCGAGACGGCACCGAGCGAGCGGATCTTGCGCACCACGGCCTTCACCAGCACTTCGGGCGCCGATGCACCGGCCGTGACGCCGACGCGCTGCTTGCCCTCGAGCCATTCGGCCTTCAGGTCGTCGATGCTGTCGACCATGTACGCGGGCACGCCGAGCTTGCGCGCGAGCTCCGCAAGGCGATTGCTGTTGGAGCTCGTCGGGCTGCCCACGACGATCACCACGTCGACCTCGCGCGCCATCATCTTCACGGCGTCCTGGCGGTTTTGCGTGGCATAGCAGATGTCCTGCTGCTTGGGCTCGCGGATTTTGGGGAAGCGCGCCTTCACGGCCGCGGTGATCTGCGCGGCATCGTCCACCGACAACGTCGTCTGCGTGACCACCGCGAGCCGCTCGCTTTGAGCCGGATTCACCTTCGCGACATCATCCACGTCCTCGACCAGGTGGATGCCGTGATCGAGCTGGCCCATCGTGCCCTCGACCTCGGGATGGCCCTTGTGGCCGATCATGATGAACTCATAGCCCTCCTTCGCGAGCTTGGCCACTTCGACGTGCACCTTGGTCACGAGCGGGCACGTCGCATCGAAGATGTGGAAGCCGCGCTGCCGCGCTTCCTCCTCGACCGCCTTGCTCACGCCGTGCGCGGAGAAGACGAGCGTCGCGCCCGGCGGCACGTCGGCGAGTTCCTCGATGAAGATGGCGCCCTGCGCCTTCAGGTCGTTCACCACGAATGTGTTGTGCACGATCTCGTGGCGCACGTAGATCGGCGCGCCGAATTTGGCGAGCGCGCGCTCGACGATTTCGATGGCGCGATCGACACCCGCGCAGAAGCCGCGCGGCTCGGCCAGGACGATTTCCTTGGCAATGACGCTCATAGCACGCCGATCAGCTTCACTTCGAACGTCACGGGTCGTCCTGCGAGCGGATGGTTGAAATCGAAAAGCACGGCATCGTCCTTCACCTGTTTCACATGGCCCGCATAGCTCGCGAGGCCGTCGGGTGTGGGGAACTGCACGACCTCCCCCACGTGGTACTTCTCGTTGGCGTCGCCCATTTCGTGCAGCAATTTCCTGGCGACCCATTGCACCATGTCCGGGTTGCGCTCGCCGAAGGCCTCGCCCGCCGGGATTTCGATGGTGGCGTGCGTTCCTTCCTCGAGGCCGATGAGGTGCTCTTCGACCGCCGGCGACAGCTCGCCTGTGCCCAGCGTGAGCGTGGCCGGCTTGTCGGCGAAGGTATTGATGATGTCGCCCTCGGGTCCGGCGAGGCGGTAGTGCAATGTCAGGAATGAACCCCGCTGCACGCGGTGAGGGAAGGAATCCATGGAAGTGCCGATAAACTGGTCCGCTATTTTAAAAAATTGGTACTCCTTCCGGGCCCATGTCCCTCAAGACCCTTCCTAACGATGCCCGGCCCCGCGAGAAACTGCTCGCGCGCGGCGCCACCGCGCTCAGCGACACCGAATTGCTCGCGCTCCTGCTGCGCACGGGCACCAAGGGCAAAGGCGTACTCCAGATGGCCGACGAAGTGCTTGTGACCTTCGGCGGCATCGCGGGGCTTTTGCACACCGCGGCCGATGACCTCAAGCGCATCAAGGGTCTTGGCGGCACTGCCAAGCGCACCGAAGTCGCCGCCGTGATGGAGCTCGCGCGCCGCGCCGCCGCACAGCAGTTGAAGGAACGCGAAGTCTTCAGCACGCCCGACGCGGTGAAGCACTATATGCAGTTGCACCTCGCGCACAAGCCGCACGAGGTGTTTGCCGTGCTCTTCCTCGACGCGCAGCACCGGCTGATCGCGATGGAGGAACTCTTTCGCGGCACGCTGACACAAACCAGCGTCTATCCGCGCGAAGTGGTGCGGCGCGCGTTGCAGCTCGAAGCGGCAGCCGTCGTGCTCGCGCACAACCACCCGAGCGGCACGGTGCAACCTTCGCGCGCGGACGAATCCCTCACGCAGACGCTCAAGTCCGCGCTGGCCTTGATCGACGTTCGCGTGCTCGATCACGTGATCGTCGCACCGGGTCAATCGTTCTCGATGGCCGAGCGCGGCCTGCTCTGAATGAAATTGAAATCCCTCCAGGACCTGCAGGCGATCGGCAAGAAGCTCGCTGAGGAACAGAAGCGCGCCGCGGAGGCGGAAAAAGCGCGTCTGGAGGCTGAGAAAAAGGCGCATGCAGAGCGAACGCTCTTCGTGCGGGCGGCGGGTGACGTCAAGCCATTGCGCGAACACCATGCGAAGCACAGGCGCGTGAGCCTCGCGCCGGATCAGCCGGCTCCGGTGCCTGTACAGCAGCAGCTCGACGAACAGCGAGTGCTGCGCGAGGCAATCAGCGACGAGTTCGATGCGACCACGTTGCTCGACATCGACGAAGCGCTGAGCTTCAGGCGGCCGGGCGTGGGCATCGACGTGACGCGCAAGTTGCGCCGCGGCGGCTGGAGCATCCAGGGCGAGATCGACCTGCATGGGCTGCGTCGCGACGAGGCTCGCGAGGCGCTCGCGGCCTTTCTGCGCGATGCGGGCAAGCGCGGCTGGCGCTGCGTGCGAGTCGTGCATGGCAAGGGCCTCGGGTCACCCGGCAAGACACCGGTGCTCAAGGGCAAGGTGCAAAACTGGCTCATGCAGAAGGACGAAGTGCTCGCCTTCGTGCAGGCGCGCGCCGATGAAGGCGGAGCGGGTGCGGTGGTGGTGCTGCTGCGGCCTGTCGCACCGGGCGTCTAGCGCTCAACCCGGCGAATTCCTCATCCAGTCGGCTGTCTGGAAGAAAGACGTGCGCAACTTCTCGCGCAATGTCTCGTCCACACCCACCTCGCCCATCGCCTGGTCCATGCAGGCAAGCCATTGATCGCGCTGCGCGATGCCGATGACAAAGGGCATGTGCCGCGCACGCAGGCGCGGATGCCCGAAGCGTTCGACGTAGTGGTCCGGCCCGCCGAGCCAGCCGCAAAGAAACCAGAAGAGGTTCTGCCGGGCGCGCTCCAGGTGCGTGCCGTGCGATGCGCGAAGCTGCGCGTATTTCGGCTCGAGGTCCATCAAGTCGTAGAAGCGTTCGACGAGTTGCTTGACCTTGTCCTCGCCGCCGATCGTCTCGAACGGTGTTTGCATGCCTCCATTGTCGCGCGGCAGCTATTCGGCCGTGCGACGCAAGGTCTCCATCACCGGGCGATTGAGTACCTCGCGAAGGCCCCACCAGCCGGCAGCGAGCGCAAGCACGGCGCCCGCGAGCGCGCCGGCGAGCGGCACCCAGGCCGAAGCGGTCCATTCGAAATCGAAAGCGTAATGCGCCATCGCCCAGCCGACGACGCTGGCCACGATGCTCGCAAGAAAGCCCGCCAAAAGGCCGACGCCCAGCAGCTCCGCGCGCTGCACTTGCCCCAGGAGCGAGCTGCTCGCGCCCACGGCACGCATGATCGCGAACTCGCGCGCGCGCTCCTCGCGCGTGGCCGTGACGGCCGCAAACAGCACCACGACGCCCGAGGCCAGCGTGAAGGCGAACAGGAATTCGACCGCGCGGATCACCTTGTCCATCACGCCTTGCACCTGGTCGATCATCGCCGTGGTGTTCACGTCGGTGATGTTCGGGAAGCGCTTCACGAGCTCATTGTCGAAGCCCTTGCGCAGCGGCGCGCGAAACGCCGTCATGTACGTGGCGGGCACGCCCTTCAAATCCTTCACCGGGTAGATCACGAAGAAGTTCGCGCGCATGGAGCTCCAGTCGACCTTGCGCAGCGACGTGATCGTCGCATCCGTCTGCAGGCCGCCCACATCGAAACGCAGCGTGTCGCCCAGGTGCACGCCCAGCGTTTTCGCAAGGCCCTCCTCGACGCTGATCGCGCCGTGCTGGTTGTCGGTCCAGCGGCCGGCGACGATGCTGTTGTGCTCGGGCTGCACTGGCGACGTGGAGAGGTTGAACTCGCGATCGACGAGGCGCTTCGCGCGATCGTCGGCGTAGTCGTCGGGCGTGACGGTGCGCCCGTTCACCGCGACGAGCCGCCCGCGAATCATCGGGAACCAGTCGTAGTTCTTCACGCCCGCCGAGCGCAACGTGTTCTGGAATTCGTCGCTCTGCTCGGGCATCACGTTGATCACGAAGCGGTTAGGCGCATCGGGCGGCGTGGCCTGCCGCCAGCTCGAGATGAGGTCGGTGCGCAGCAATACGAGCAGCACGAGAGCGAGCAACCCGACTGCAAGCGCACTGACTTGCACGACCGCATAGGCCGGCCTCGCGGAGATCTGTCGTGTCGCGAGCACAAGCCAACGCGGGGCCGTCGTTTCATTCACGGCGACACGCAGCAGCTTCACGCACAGCCAGCTCAGCACCGCGAACAGCACGACCGCGCCGGCGAAACCACCGACGGCAATGCCGCCCAGCTTGATGTCGCTGCTGGCGCCAAGCAGCAGCGCAGCAAAGCCGATTACGCCGACAGAAAGCACCAGGATCGACGCCGGCTTGAGATTGCCGACGTCGCGGCGGATCACGCGCAGCGGCGGCACCTGCGCGAGCTGCAGCACGGGCGGCAAGCCGAATGCGAGCAGCAACGTCAGGCCCATGCCCAGCCCGAACAATGCAGGCCACGCGCTCGGCGCGGGCAAGCCCGATGTCACGAGCCCCGCAAGCAGCTGGATGAACACGAAATGCACGGCAAGACCGAGCAGCACGCCCAGCGTGCTCGCGGCCAAACCGATGACGCCGAACTCGATCGTGTAGGCCCACGCGATCGAGCGCTGGCTTTGGCCCAGGACGCGCAGCATTGCGCAATCGTCCAGATGCTTCGCCGCGAATCCGCGTGCTGCGAGCGCCACAGCCACGGCGCTAAGCAAGGCAGCGAGCAACGCCACGAGGTTCAGGAATTTCTCGGCGCGATCGAGCGTCTGCCGCATCTCCGGCCGGCCGGTCTCGAACGATTCGACGCGCACGCCCCGCACGTCGGGCCGCCTGGCCTCGGCGTCTGCCCACGCCGTGAAGCGGCTCACCGCCCGGTCGTCGCCGGCGACTGCGAAGCGATATGCCACACGGCTGGCCGGCAGGACCAAATGGCTCGCAGGCAAGTCCGCGTCGGTGATGATCACGCGAGGCGCGAAGCCGAGAAAACCTACTTCGCGATCGGGCTCGCGCGTGACGATGCGCGTGACGCGCATGCGCGAATCGCCGAGCAGGAGCTCGTCGCCGATCGACAGCTCCAAGGCATCGAGCAGCGACGGATCGACCCACGCTTCGCCGGGAGCGGGAATACCGTCGGTGACGCTTCCCTCGACACCGGGTCGAGTCGCCGTCATCAGCTTGCCGCGCAGCGGGTACGCACTGGGCACGGCTTTCAGCGCGACGAGGCGTGCGGCGCCACCTTTGGCCTGCGAGGTGCGCGCCATCGTCGGGAAGGTCTCCGTGGTCGTGGACTTCAGACCGAGTTCGCGAGCCTTGTCGATGAAAGCCTGGGGTGTCGGCAGGTCGCTGACCACGAGCGCATCGCCGCCGAGCAATTGCCGGGCGTCGCGCGTGAGACCGCCCTTGAGGCGATCGGCGAAGAAGCCCACCGCCGTGAGGGCGGCCACCGCCAGCGTCACTGCGACGATGAGCAAGCGCAGTTCCCCCGCGCGCATGTCCCGCCAGAGCGTGCGCCAGCCGAGGTGCCAGGGAGAGGTCATCGTGCAGAGCCTAACCGCGATTACTCAGGGCGCGATTAGAGCCTGCACGCACAAAAGAAAAAGCCGCCCGAAGGCGGCTGGAGCTTGCGCGAAGCGAGCTTAGTAGCGGTTTCCGCCGCCGTAGCCGCCTGTGCGCGGGGGGCGCGATTCCATCGGCTTGGCTTCGTTGACGATCATTCCACGGCCGCCGACGTCCTGGCCGTTCATCCCCTGGATGGCGGCGTTCGCTTCAGCCTGGGAAGACATTTCCACAAAGCCGAAGCCCTTGGAGCGACCGGAGTCGCGGTCCATGATGACCTTGGCGCTGTTGACCGTCCCGAAGGCGCCGAAAGCGCGCTGCAGGTCGTTGTCGTTGTATGAATAGGGCAGATTGCCCACGTAGAGTTTGGTTCCCATGATGACTCCATGCGAAGGGAAAGGACCGCATAACGACGTGCCATGCGGTGCACGCGCAAGAGAGCATCGAGGAAATTGTCAGAGGCGCGCCGACTGGAAGGTCGGCGGCACTAAAGAAAAGACCAGAAAGCGACGTCTAAAACGAGTTGCGAAATGATTTTAGCAGCGCAAAGGCCTACGCGTCGCCAATTCCGTCGATCTTGTGCATGAATTCGGCCCAGCGGCCCCAGGCCGCGTCCGTTTCGGCACGAGCCGCCATCCAGCTTTGGAACTCGGGCGTCGTCGTCACGGTGGCCACGCAACCGTTGCGTTCGGCAGCGTCGTAGGAGTCGTCGAAGATCTTTTCGGCAATCTGCTCGAGGGATTCAGTTTGCAAGGCGGCCGATTCGAGCAAGGCGAGGTCCTGTTCCGGGGAGCGCATGGTGATTCCAATCTCAAGGGAAGCAGCCGTCCCGCGCCGGCGCGACGCGTTCAGCTGTAGACAAAAGGACGCTGGCGCGTGGCTCAGCGAAAATCGGCGCTGCCGCCGTGCGGGCAGGCCTGTAAGGGCAATGATAGTCCCGCACGCGCCGCGCGCGTCCTCAGCTGCGAAGTGACCCTTCGATTCACCTCGGTCCTTTGGCCGACGCTTTCCGCGACCTTCGTATCTGGAAGCCTTGCCCGCTGCTCCGTAAATTGAGGCTTCTCACCCCAACGGAGCAGTCCATGAACGACAGGATCAAAGCGGCCTTTTTCGCAATTGCACTGACTTTCGCCTTCGGCCCGGCGTCCGCGCAGATCTACGTCGGGCAGACCGCCGGCTTCACCGGCCCCGTCGCAGCCGGCGTCAAGGAGACCAGCGACGGCGCGCAGCTGTACATCGACAAGATCAATGGCAGCGGCGGCATCAACGGACAGAAGATCGAAATCGTCGCGATGGACGACAAGTTCAATCCCAAGCTTACGGCGGAAACCACGCGCACTCTGGTCGAGGACAAGCATGTCGTGGCCATGTTCCTTTCGCGCGGAACACCCAACACCGAAGCCATGATCCCCGTCCTGAACAAGGATTCAGTTCCCCTCATCGGCCCGTCGACCGGCGCGATGTCGCTGCATGAGCCGCTGCAGCGCTATGTCTTCAATGTGCGTTCCACCTACCAGAAGGAAGCCGAGCGCGCCGTCATTCACCTCACCACCGTCGGGCTGCAACGCATTGCCGTCGTGCACGCGGATGATTCGTTCGGCCGCGACGCGCTCGCCGGTGCGACGAAAGGGTTCGAGATCGCCAGGCTCAAGCCCGTCGATGTCATCAAGGCCGATCGCAGCAAGCCCGACTTCCCCCCGATCGTCAAACGTATTCTCGATTCGAACGCGCAGGCCGTGCTGTGGTTCGGCTCCGGCAACGCGGTCGCCGACGGCATCAAGCTGCTGAGGGCCAAGGGTTCTGCGGCACGCGTCGTCACTTTGTCGAACAACGCATCAGCGGGCTTCGTCAAGAGCCTGGGCAAGGACGCGCGCGGCGTGATCGTCTCGCAGGTGTTCCCGTCCGAACGATCCATCGCGAACCCGTTCGTGGGTGAGGCCGACAAGCTCGCCAAGGAGAAGGGGCGCGTGCTGTCCCCGGCGATGCTCGAAGGATTCGCCGCCGCGAAAGTGCTCGTCGAGGGGCTGCGCCGCGCGGGCCCCAAGCCCACGCGCGAAAAACTGCAGGCCGCACTGGAGCAGATCAAGGACTTCAACCTCGGCGGCGGGCTGAAGCTGAGCTACAGCGCAGAGAACCACACCGGACTGAACTTCGTCGACCTGTCCATCGTCACCGACGACGGGCACTTTCTTCGCTGACGTTGTTGTCCAGCCGATGCTGCAAAGCCTGCAGCACCGGCCGGATTTTCTTGCCAACGAGCATCTGCGGGTTCGAAAATCCGTCGTCCTTGCCGGCTTCTTCCTCGCGATGCTTGATCACGGGCACCGCGGCCTTGAAAGCATCTTCGAGCGAATGCGTGCGGCGAAGCTGCTCGTCGAACACGGCCCGGCCGAAGAAAGTCAGCTTCGAGCGTGACCCGCAGCCGAAAGATGTGTGCGTCGCATCGGCCGCCGTCATCACCAGCGTGTGCTCGTCCGCGATCGGCCCGAGCCAGCCACCCGAATAGCACGCGGAAACGACGATCACGCGGTTGACGATTCCGGCGTTGTCCAGCGCCTGTCGCAGCGCGCCGGGGCTGACCGTGTCGACATCGAGCGGCGGGTTCGATGCTTCCAGCTTGAAATCGCTTGCCCCATGAGACGTCAGATAGATGAACAGCACGTCGTGCTCGCGGTCCATCCTGTCGCCCATCGCGGTGATGGCGCGCTCGAGATTCAGCGGCGTCGCCCACGGAAGCTGGTCGAACGTGGTCGGATGATTCACCAGTTGCAGCACACGGCCGGCGGCGTCGAACCTGTCCTCGAGCACTTCCTTGACCATCGTGCTCTCGCGCAGGAAGACATCTGCGTTCGCATAAGGCGCAAACACGATGCCGTACACGTCGATGACGCCCGGCCGTTGCGGCGACAGATTCGCGACGGACTGTTTCCAGATCGCCTGCTGGGTCTCGAAAGTTTCCTGCGTGAGCACCGGCCCGCCCTCATCAGCGACAGGCGTGTTGTCCTGCCAGGGCCGATCCGGAAACTCGACGGCACCAACGGCGAAAAGTGCAGCGAGCCCCAGCGCGAGCGCTGCGTTACGCACGGGCGCAAGCCCGAACGCGATCGACAGCCGCACGAGCGCAGCGAGGAGCCACAGCCACAGCAGCGCGTAGAGCGTCCATGCAATCGCGCCGGTGTCGATCGCATCGGGCAGCCAGTCTTCCGCCTGGCCGATGCTGATGCATTGCGAGACGGTGACCATGGGCACCATCGCGAGCAGCCACAAGGCGATCCACGTTGCGAGCCCGCGGGGGCGCTGCGGATCATCCTGCTGCGACGGCAACACCCACCACGCGGCCAGCAGCATCGCGCCGGTGTTCCACCAAGGCGCGAGCCAGCCGCGCAAATCGAACTGCGCGTCGCCACCGACCTCGAACCAGCCCAGGCCGATGTCCAGCAGCGACGTGAGCACGACGATCGCGAGCAACTGCCACGGCGCGGGTTGCGCCGCGCCCACGCGTGGGCGAAGGAGCAAACCGGCGCGCAGCCCTTCGCGCAGCCAAATGAAAAGCGGTAATCGTTCAGGCATTGATTGGATTGTCACCCCGGCGCAGGCCGGGGTCGTTGGCGCCGAATGCAGCGTGCGTCCTAAACAAGCTCCGGCTGCAACTGCAACCTGTCGGCTCCGGTGTAGCAAAGAAAGCGCTTGTTCGTCGCGCGGCCAATCGCGCACATGCCGAGCTTTTCTGCGATCTCGTGGCCCATCTGCGTGATGCCGCTGCGAGAGACGACGATCGCCACACCCATCTGCGCCGACTTGATGATCATTTCGCTCGTCAATCTGCCGGTGGTGTAGAAAATCTTGTCGTGCGTCGGCATCGCGGAATCCTGCATCCACATCCAGCCGGCGATGGTGTCGATCGCGTTGTGGCGGCCGACGTCCTCGACGAAGAGCAGCATCGTCTCCGCCCGGAAGAGCGCGCAGCCGTGCACCGAGCCGGCGGACTTGTACGTGCTCTCCTGCAGGCGGATCGCGTTCACCAGGCCATAGAGCTGCGATTGCGTGATGACCGCATCCGGCAGCTTGATCGAATCGACCTCATCCATCAGCCCACCGAAGACGCTCCCCTGCCCGCAACCTGTGGTGACGACGCGGCGCGATGTCTTCTCCTTCAGCTTCGCGATGCCGTGGCGTGTCTTCACCGCTGCGGCGCCGACTTCCCAGTCGACGGTCACCGATTCGACCTCATCGAGCGAGCGCACGAGCCGCTGGTTGCGCAGCCAGCCGAGCACGAGCCATTCAGGATGCGCGCCGAGCGTCATCAGCGTGACGAGCTCGCGCTTGTCGACGTAGATCGTCAGCGGCCGCTCGGCAGGAATGTGCGTGGTGCTGCGCTCGCCGTGCTCGTCGACGACTTCGATCTCGCGAGTGAGGGGCGCGCTCGCATGCGTGAGGGACGGCAAGGGCATGGGGGGATTATTCCCCGCCTAGCCGCTCACTTCTTGCTCGGCGGGCTCGTTGCCGTGCCGGCGGGCGAATGCGCGCCGGACGCTTCGAGCGGCTTCGGCTCCGCCGCGTTGTAGGCGAAAGGGCCTGGGTCGCTGCAAGGTGGCGGCACGGACGCGACCACCGGCGTCGCCGTAGCACCCGATGCGCTTGCTGCGGCAACAGATTTCGCTTCCTTGCCACCGTGCTTGCCGTACTTCGCCGCAATCTTGTCCTGCTCTTTGCAAAGCTTGTAGGCGTCGGCTTTAGCTTGCCATGCGGCCTTGGCTTTTGCCTCATCGGCTTTTTCTTTTGCCGCGGCATCCGGTGGAGGCAATTTCGCGGATGCGCCGAACACGGCGCCCAACATGGCCGCAGCAGCGGCCAGGGCGAACAAAGTCTGCCTTATGCGGGTCTGCCTCATGCGCTTTTCTCCTCGGGCACGCCGGCCCCGATCGGCTGACTGGGCTGGCTGCGCTGCGCCGGGATCTTCCCGGCCTGGATGTCCTCGAGCCAGTAGCCGTGATGCTCGTGCGCCCACGCTTCGTCGACATAGCCATGCCGCATTGCCGTGTACGCGCCGCGCACACCCACCGTGCCCAGGTAAATGTGAAAGCCCGTCACGATGATGATCAGCACCGCTGCGGTGGAATGGAACATGTGCGACCACTGCATCACCTGCCGCGTGTATTCGATGGGCAGCAGCATGTCGAGCGACAGGCCCGAGCTCACGATGAAAAAGCCGAGGATCACCACCTGGACCCAGTAGACGACCTTCTCGCCCGCGTTGAATCGATGCGTCGGCGGCTCTTCGGCATCTTTCTTGAACACGTTGCCCAACTTGACGAGCCACTTGAGGTCGCCTCCACGCGGGAATTCGTCCTTGATGAACGTGACGAGCACGATGATGAGCGACACCGTGAAGAGCGGACCGAAGAAGTTGTGGAGGTTCTTCAGCAAATAAGTCAGCGGCCCGTAGAGTTGCAGGCCGAGCAGCGGCAGCAGGAAGAAGCGGCCGAAGGCCATCACCATGCCCGAAATCGCAAGCACGCAGAAAGCGATCGCATTGGTCCAGTGCGCTGCGCGCTCGAAAGGCGTGAAGCGCTCGATCAGTTCGCCGCCGCCGCCCACCGCGTCGTTATGCCCGATGCGCCCGCGCGTGAAGTAGAAGATCGCCAGCGCCAGCGCCCAGATCAATATCAACGAGCCGCCATACGGCACGATCCAGTTGTTGCGCACTTCACGCCACGCCTCGCCCGCCGTGACGTAAGCGCTGCCGGGGTATTGCACCGGCGCCTGGATCAGCACGCCCGCCTCGGGGTACTTGTCCTTCGGGTAGTTGGTGAAGCCTTCGACACCGCGCTGGATGTCGCGATACATCGGCGCGTTGTTGCCCGGCTGCACGCGATTGCGCTGGCCGTTGGTCTGCTTCGGGTAATTCGGATCGCTGCTCGCGTCCGGCTTCACGTCGAAGATGTTCTGCGACTGCACACCGAGCGCAGGCGGCGGCTCGTCGGCTTTCGGGGCCGATGCTTGCGCAATTGCGAAACTGCATGCTCCCAACGCAACCAAAAACACAACGGCGGCCCGCGCAAGGGCCACCGTGGAGCCGGCTTTGCCGGGCCACTGGTGGCGCCCCCTTGAGGGGGAGGCGCCGCAGGCGCTTCGGGGGTGGGCCATCAATTCACCTTGTTGTAGTCGTTCTGGCCCATTTGGGTGCGGGCTTTCATTTCCGATTCCCAGCTGGTCTTGTCGCCCTGCTTCCAGCCGGGGACCGTGAAGGCCGAGCCACCTGAGTACGGCGTCGCATCGACACGCGAATTGCTGCCTATCGTTTGCGGCTGCTCCTTGCATGCAACAAGCAGCAG
The DNA here is from genome assembly GCA_035492155.1 of Ramlibacter sp. GTDB lineage: Bacteria > Pseudomonadota > Gammaproteobacteria > Burkholderiales > Burkholderiaceae_C > Ramlibacter. Next base: position 15,787 of record DATJJL010000422.1, read on the forward strand.
CGTTGCGCAGAAGATCACGATGATTTTCTTCATCACTTCTTCTCCGGTTGGCCGGCCTGGCGCGACGCGTATGCCGTGCCCCAGCCCCACACTTCCGCGCCCTTGCCGCGCTTGACCACGCGATTGCGGAAGATGTCGGCAATGACGTCGCCGTCGCCGCCGAGCAGCGCCTTGGTCGAACACATCTCGGCGCACGCGGGCAGCTTGCCTTCGGCGAGACGGTTGCGACCGTACTTCTCGAACTCGGCTTCCGAGCCGTTGGCTTCGGGCCCGCCTGCGCAGAACGTGCACTTGTCCATCTTGCCGCGCACGCCGAACTGCCCTTCGGCAGGAAACTGCGGCGCACCGAACGGGCATGCGTAGCTGCAGTAGCCGCAGCCGATGCACACGTCCTTGTCGTGCAGCACCACGCCTTCTTCGCTGCGGTAGAAGCACTGCACCGGGCACACGGCCATGCACGGCGCGTCGGAGCAATGCATGCAGGCCACAGAGATCGACTTCTCGCCCGGCACACCGTCGTTAAGGGTCACGACGCGGCGGCGGTTCACGCCCCACGGTATCTCGTGCTCGTTCTTGCAGGCCGTCACGCAGCCGTTGCACTCGATGCAGCGCTCCGAGTCGCAAATGAACTTCATTCGTGCCATCGTGTGCTCCTCAAGCTCTCTGGACGTTGCAGATCGTCGTCTTGGTCTCTTGCATCATCGTCACGCTGTCATAGCCGTACGTGGTGCCCGTGTTCACCGCTTCGCCGCGCACGATCGGGTGCGCGCCTGCCGGGTAGTACGGCAGCATGTCCATTCCCTGCCAATGGCCCGAGAAGTGGAAAGGCATCCAGCAGGTGTCCGGCCCCACGCGTTCGGTGACGAGTGCCTGGACGTTCAGGCGCGCGCCCGTCGGTGTGACCACCCAGCAGCGGTCGCCGTTGCGGATGCCGCGATCGGCCGCAGCCTTCGGGTTGATCTCGACGAACGATTCCTGCTGCAGCTCGGCGAGCCACGGGTTGGACCGCGTCTCTTCGCCGCCGCCTTCGAATTCGGTCAGGCGACCCGACGTGAGGATCAGCGGGAATTTCTCCGCGACCTTGTCCTGCACGTTCTTCTGCTGGATCGTCTTGAAAAGCGTCGGCAATCGCCAGAACGCTTTCTTGTCGTCGTGGGTCGGGTACTTCGCGACGAGATCGGGCCGCGTGCTGTAGAGCGGCTCGCGGTGCTGCGGCACGCCATCCGGGAAGTTCCACACGACCGCGCGTGCCTTCGCATTGCCGAACGGATAGCAGCC
>DATJJL010000423.1:0-8008 GCA_035492155.1 Ramlibacter sp.
ACCGGCCTGGGCGACGCGCTCGTGATGCTTGGCTTGCGCTACGACTCGCCCGAGGGCCGCGAGATGGCGGCGCGCATCGCTCGATGCATGCGCGACACGGCTTACGCGGCTTCTGTCGAGCTCGCGAAGGAAAAAGGCCCCTTCCCTGTTTTCGATGCAAAGGGCTATCTGGAAGCCGGCACGTTCGCAAGCCGCCTGGACGAGCCGCTCAAGCAGGCGATCCGCGAGCATGGCATTCGCAACAGCCATCTGCTTTCGGTCGCACCGACGGGCACCGTGAGCCTCGCGTTCGCCGACAACGCATCGAATGGCATCGAGCCCGCGTTCTCGTGGACGTATCGCCGCAAGAAGCGCGAAGGCGACGGCACGACGACCGAGTACGACGTCGAGGACCACGCATGGCGCCTGTACCGTTCTCTCGGTGGCGACATCGCGCATCTTCCGGCCTCGTTCGTCTCGGCGCTGCAGATGCGCGCGGCCGATCACCTCGCGATGATGGAGGCGGTGCAGCCCTTCATCGACACCGCGATCTCCAAGACGGTGAACGTGCCCGCCGACTATCCGTACGAGGACTTCAAGCACCTCTACATGGAAGCGTGGCAGGCGCAGTTGAAGGGCTTGGCCACGTATCGGCCGAACGACATCCTGGGCGCTGTGCTCGAAGTGCCTGCGTCCGGCGCGAGCGAACCTGAAGGTGCGCACGCCGCACGGCCCATGTCGGTGGACCCGATGCGCGCAGTAATCGAAAGCCGGCCGAAGGGCAACCTGCCCGCCGTCGTCGAGAAGATCGAATACTGGACGCAGCAAGGCCGCCAGAACCTGTACCTCGTCGTCAGTTTCCTGCCGCTGCCCGATGGCCGCGAACGCGCGATCGAGTTCTTCATGCCTGTGGGCCAAAGCGGCGAATCGCAGCAGTGGATCACGTCCAGCATGCGCATGCTCTCGCTCGCCGCGCGCGGCGGCTTTCTCGAACGTGCGCTCACCGACATGCGCAAGGTCGCGTGGGACCGCGGGCCCGTGCGGCTTGGCACCTATGCGAAGGCCGATGGCACGCAAGTGCCGATGTGGCACGACTCGGAAGTCGCGGCCATCGCTTATGCGGTACAGAACATCATCGCGCGGCGCAAGGGCGAGCCGGTCGCGCAACTCGACACGCCCGAAGCGACCACCTCATCTACACCGCAAGTGCTTGCCGGCCGCAAGTGCCCCGAATGCGGCGCGCACGCGCTGATCCGAAAAGACGGCTGCGACTGGTGCTCCAACTGCGGGCACCTCGGGTCCTGCGGATAGAGGCGATAACCGTGGGTTCTTTGTAATAGATCAATGCAGGGACAGTCATTCGCTGTCCTTGTAGGGTCTTGCGGCGTACCATGGGTTTTCATACAAGGGAGCCTCATGCCCGACTTATGGCGGATGGGATGGTGACCCCACTCGATATCCGTTCGCGATCCAAAAAGAGCTTCGAGGCCGACTTCGAAGCCCGCTGGAAAATCGTGATCGATGCACTGGTGCCGATCGTCGGGCGGCACGGCGTGGGGGCCATGTGGCAGCGGGCTGTGTCGGTCACGTCGCGAAAGCATCTCTGGCTCACCGCAAATTCCCTCGAAGGCGAGGCCCTGCTCGATCCGCAGGCGTTGCTGCCCACCCTGATGGCCCAGGAGCCGACGGTCACGGCCCAGGCTGCATCCGATCTTTCCGCTGCATTCCAGGAGCTTCTAGTTTCACTCATTGGCGCGCGGCTTTCCGAGCAACTGCTCGCCAACGCATGGATGGGCCCGCGAGTCCTTCCTGTACCACCGGCCCCCGCGAATGACTACTAGCTCCTCCATCAATCGACTTCAGACCGGCGTGCCGGGACTGGACACCATCCTGGGTGGCGGCCTGCCCGAGTTTTCGTTCAACCTCATCGCCGGTGCGCCGGGCTGCGGCAAGACGACGCTCGCTCAGCAGATGATGTTCGCGCTCGCGACGCCGCAGCGCCCGGCGCTCTACCTCACCGTGCTTGGCGAATCGGCACTCAAGATGCTGCGCTACCAGCAGCAGTTCGACTTCTTCGTGCCCGGCCGCGTGAACGAGTGCATCCATTTCATCAACCTCGCCGAGGAAGCCGCGACCGGCAACCTCGCGCAGGTCCTCGAACGGATTTCGGTCGAGGTCATGACGCGCTCGCCCGCGTTCGTGTTCATCGATTCGTTCCGCTCCGTGGTGCTTGCGCACGGCGGCGGCAACGGGCTGGAGATGTTCCTGCAGCGCCTGGGCATGCTCATGGCAAGCTGGCAGGCCACCACGTTCCTGATCGGCGAATACACGCTGGAGCCCGAGACCAACCCCGTGTTCACGGTGGCCGACGGCCTCATCTGGCTGCACCAGAGCATGGAGCGCAACGCGATGGTCCGCAAGATCGAGATCATGAAGATGCGCGGACAGCCGACCTTGCCGGGCCTGCATGCATTCCGAATCGCCGGCGACGGCATTTCCGTGTTCGCTCCTGCGCTGTCCGAGCCCGATCGTGCGGGTCCGGCGCTGGAAGGCCGCGCGAAGCTGGGCATCGCCCGGCTCGACGAAATGCTGGGCGGCGGATTGCCGCGCGGCTATTCGCTGCTGCTTGCCGGCCCGTCCGGCTCGGGCAAGAGCATCCTGGCTGCGGCTTTCCTGCAGGAAGGTGCCGCACGCGGAGAAACGGGCGTGCTCGCCGCTTTCGAGCTTCGAACGACGGGCGCGCGAAACACACGCATCGCAGAGCTCATCGCCAGCGGAAAGGTCGGCGTCGTCGACAGCCGGGCGCCCGATTTGTCCATCGACGAGATCGTCGAACTGCTGAAAAAAGAAATCCGCCGGCTCGACGCGAAGCGCGTGGTGGTGGATTCGCTGTCGGCGTTCGAGTTGCTTCTGGCCCCGACCTTCCGCAAGGATTTCCGCGAATCGATGCTGCGGCTGGTGCAGGCACTGAGCCAGGAAGGCGTCACGGTGCTGCTCACTTCCGAGCTGGAAGACCGTTTCATCGACTTGCGCTTCAGCCCGTTCGGCACCGCTTTCCTCACCGACGCCATCATCGTCCAGCGCTACATCGAGGTGGACAGCCGGCTGCGCCGCGTCATGGCCGTCGTGAAGGTGCGCAACAGCGCGCACTCCGACGAGCTGCGCTCTTATCACATCGACGAGCACGGAATCCATATCGATGAAATCGTCGCGGGGCAAGAAGGCCTGCTGGGCGGACAGCCGAGCCGAACGTTGGACCGAGGCAGGAAGTGAATGCGCATCGCGCGGCGCAGTTGCTTGCCGCGAACGAACAATTGGTGCTGGCCATCATCCGCGCGCAGGACGAGGCGCTTGCGGCGGCACAAGCCCTTCGGGATGCGCCGATCGGGCGCACCTTGGAAATAGCAAGCCGCGGCGACGCAGCCCAGCTGTTCAATCATCTCGTCCATGCCATGGCACTCGCCCGGCGTGGCGGCTCGCGGCTTGGCTTGCTCATCGTGTGCATCGGAAACCTGGGGCAACTGACCGATGAACTGGGCCGCGCGGTCGGCCAGCGCGCTCTGGAAATCGCCAAGCAGCGCCTGGTCGCGATGGTGCGCCAGTCGGACAGTGTCAGCGCATTGGGGACGGACGAGTTTCTCGTGCTGCTGCCTTCCGTCAAAAGCGCCAACGATGCGCTCATGTTGGCGGACTCGCTCATCGCGTCGATCGCAATGCCCGTCCAGCTCACGGGCCGGACCATCCACATGCGCGCCACGATCGGGCTGAGCGTTTTTCCCGACGACGGCGATGACGGCGACGCGCTCCTCGACCGGGCGACGGCGGCGATGTACAGCGCGCGCAGGCGCGGGCTGGGCAGCTACTTCTTCCGGGATGAGACCGGCTCGAATGCGCGCAGCACGGAGTTGCGCTCCATCGAATCGCGCTCGCCGGCGGAAGTCCATCATCGCGACGCCGACATTTCCGAACTCCAGCGCGAGGCCAACGAGCAATTGCTTCTCGCGTCGCTGCGTACCCAGGAATTGCTGGCGGCGGCCGAGCTGGCACACAGGCACCAGACGGAATTCATAGGCGTCGTGGCGCACGAGCTGCGCGGTCCGCTCGGCCCGATTTCGAATGCCGCCACACTCCTGGGATACGTCAAGTCACCGGAGCCGGCCGTAGCCGCCGCACAAAAGGCGATCGAAGGACAGGTGCGGCAAATGTCGCGACTCGTCTCCGATCTCCTGGACGTCACGCGCATCAATACCGGCAAGCTGCGGCTCGACATCCAGCGTCTGGACCTGTCGGAACTCGTCAGCGAAGCGATCGACAGCGTGCGACCTACGTTCGATGCCCGCGCACAGGTCCTTCGCCTCGACGTCGCGCCGCCACCGATGCCGATCAACGGCGATCATGTCCGGCTGGTCCAGGTCGTTACCAACATCCTGAGCAACGCATCGAAGTACACGCCGCGAGATGGCGAGATTTCGATTTCGCTCGCGATTTCGGGCGATACGGCCTGCATCGCTATCGAGGACAACGGAATCGGCATCACGCCCGACGCGCTGAGTCACGTGTTCGAGCCCTTCGTGCAGGAGTCGCATGCCACCTCGTTCGACAGCTCGGGGCTCGGCATCGGGTTGAGCCTCGTGCGCGAGCTCGTGCATGGGCATGGCGGCGAAGTGTTCGCCAGCAGCAGCGGCCCGGGGACGGGAAGCCGCTTCGTGGTCACGCTACCGCTGCGGCAATCGCAGACGTCGAGGTAGCTGGTCAAGCTGATTCACATGGACCATCAACTATCACCCAAAGCGACTTCTCACGACGCCGCCGCGCAAGGCTGGTCCTGGTCGCTGCTCCTCGCCGCGCCTCACCGCCTCGCCTTCTTCCTCGCGATGGTGGTGCTCGTCGAATCGGGCCTGTGGTGGACGCTCGTGCAAGCCGACCGCGTCGTCGGCGCGGGCCTGCCTTACGAGCTGTCGCCATCAGTCGTGCATTCCACGCTGATGACCTTCGGCTTCATGCCGCTGTTCTTCTGCGGTTTTCTTTTCACGGCCGGGCCGAAGTGGCTGGGCGTCGCGGGCCCGACAACACGCGAGCTGCTGCCCTCGCTCCTGCTCATCGCCTTCGGCTGGATGGCGTGGCCGTTGGCTTCTCACCTGAACGCGATCGCGGCAGCGGCAGCGCTGCTGGTGGCGATCGCCGGGCTCTCGTCGGTCACGTGGCGGTTCTGGAAACTGCTGCGCGCGAGCGAGGTGCCTGATCGCATTCATCCCACGTGCATTGGCGTTGCAATGGCAGTCGGCTGCCTGAGCCTCGCGGGGGTCTTTGTCTCGGTTCTCGCCGATCAACCGGGGCTTGCGCGGACCTTCGTGCACACGGCGCTGTGGGGCTTCATCGTCGCGACGTTCGTCACGGTCGCGCATCGAATGATTCCCTTCTTCACGTCGAGCGCGCTTCCGATGGTGCAGGCCTGGCGGCCGTTCTGGGTGCTGCGTGCGTTGCTGGCCGCGTGTGCTTTCGAAGTGGCTTGCGTGTGGATCGAGCTTGCGACCGATGCCGCCGCATGGCACGGCATTCGCGGCGCGATCGAAGTGACGATGGGCGGCGTGGTCGTGTGGCTCGCCTTCGCGTGGGGGCTCGTGCAAAGCCTCAAGGTGCGTCTCGTCGCGATGCTGCACCTGGGCTTTTCGTGGCTGGGCATCGGGCTGGTGCTGTCGGGCGTGTCCCAACTCATGCAGGCGCTCACGGGCGAGGCGTGGCTTCCGCTGGCGGGCCTGCACGCAGTCACGATGGGATCGCTCGGCTCGCTCACGGTCGCCATGGTGACTCGCGTTACCTGCGGGCACGGCGGCCGCGCGCTGGTGGCGGACAACATCGTGTGGGCGCTCTACTGGACTTTGCAAGTCGCAACCTTGCTGCGCGTCGCGGCCGCAGCGCCGACGGACCTCATGCTGCGGCTTGCACTCGCCGCCGCCGTCGTGTGGACGACTGCTCTCGGTGTGTGGGCCGTGCGCTACGGCAGGTGGTACGGACTGCCGCGCGCGGACGGCCGCCCGGGTTAAGCCCGACGAATGATGAAAGACGGACGCGCTATGCTTGATGCGCAATATTCAGCGAACGGGAGACAACTCATGAGCCGTCCGATCGGGATCGCACAGCCGGGCACGCCGGCGGGGCCCGGCTTCGACGAACCCTTCGAGATGCTGCACGCCTGCCACGAACGTGTCGGGCGCATGCTGGCGCTCATGGACAAGCTGCGCTCGCACATGCGCGCGCACGGCGTCGACGATTCCGTGCGCCAGGCCGCGCACGACGTGATGCGCTATTTCGACGTCGCCGCACCCCAGCACCATCGCGATGAAGAGCTGCACGTGTTCCCGGCGCTGCTCGGAATTCAGGAGGCCGAGCTGGTCGTGCTCGTCGCGCGGCTTCAGCAGGATCACATCCAGATGGATGCGCGCTGGAAGGCGGTGCGCTCGCTGCTCGAGGAAGTCGCGGATGGCACGCGCACGGCCTTCAACGAGGCCGACGACGCAATCTTCGCCGGCTTCCAGAACGTCTACGAATTACACCTGCAGGCCGAAGAGTCGGTCGCTTTCCCACGGGCCAGCGAATCGATGGACGATGAGCGCATCGAGACGATGAGCCGCGACATGGCCGGCCGTCGCGGCGTGAAACAGCCGCCTCCCAACTAGGTCGCCATGGATTTCCGCCCGAGCGAACGAGCCCTTGCGTGGCGCGAGCGGCTGGAAACTTTCATCGGGCATTACACGCTAGAACGACTCGGGCTGCCGCACGACAAGCACGGGCAGCGGCGACTGCGCAACGACCTTGGCCGCCACGCTGCCCAGCATCAGGCGCGACAAGCCCGTGCGGCCGTGCGAGCCGACGACGATCAGGTCCGCGTTTTCTTCGACAGCGGTGCGCACGATGCTTTCGGCGGCGCTGGTGTCCTCGCCGCGGCGAAGCTGCAGGTCGACGTTGTTGCCGCTGTTCGAGCAGATGGCCATGATCTTCGCGTGAGCCTGCGCGGCCGCCTCGTAGGCGTTGCCCATGTAGGCCTGGAAACCCACGGCGCTGGCTTCGCCGACGCCCAGGTACGGGTATGGGTCGATGACATAAAGCGCCGTCAGGCGCGCCGCGCCTTCGCGGGCGAGATTCACGGCCAGCCGGGCGGCCTGTTCCGAAGCGGGCGAACCGTCGGTGGCCAGAAGAATGTTCTTGAACATGGCGTTCTCCATGCGCGTTGATCGGATGGTGACATGTTCGCCCCCGGGCGCGGACATCTGCTTGACCTGCCTCAACTCGCCTGCGTGCTCAACCTCGATCTTGCGTTCAACCACCGGCCCGGGCGATACGCAGCAGGCGAACATGCATCGGGCGCGTGAGCTCGAGCGACCCCGTGATGCCGGCCTGTGACGCATACGCATCGCGGATTCGCGCGAGATGCGCATCGTCGACATCGTGATCGGCGAAAGTCGTGCGGATCATCCGCTTTTCGAAATCCGCGAAGCTGTCGAACGACACGGGAACGTCGAAGCGCTTCTCGGCAGACTGGCTCCAGTGCCCTGACGCGATTGCGCGGTCGAGCGCGCGCTGCGCCTCGTCACGCACCACGCGCTCGTCGTTGAAAAGACGCACCAGATCGTTGAGCCGGCCCGCGTACACAGGCTCGGAGACATACAGCCAGCCATCCGGCCGCAGCACCCGCGCGATTTCAGCGAGCGCGCGCTCCATCATGTCGACAGGCACGTGATGCAGCGACTTGAGCATCATCGCGCCGTCGAAGCTCGCATCGCCGAAAGGAATCGCGTCGGCACCGCCCGAAAGAAACGTCAGGCGATCCTGCGGCTCGGTGCGGTTGTGCGCGAGCTGGCGCTCGTCGGGGTCGATGCCGACAACTTCGCTATGGGGAAAGCGGTGCAACAAATCGCGTGCAAGCCGCGCTGCGCCGCAGCCTAGTTCCACCACTTTCGCGTGCGAAAGGTCGACAAGGGAGTCGATGAGGTCAAGTTCGTCGTTCATAAGCTTGCGGACTTTACGCCGA
>DATJJL010000424.1:0-3884 GCA_035492155.1 Ramlibacter sp.
GACGATGCCGATCGGCTCGTTGTTGGGTCCGCTCAAGCGGACTTCCGGGGCCATGATCTCCCGGTTGAGGCGGTGCTTGCGTTCCTCGCGCTGGCGGCGGTCGCGAAAATCAGTAGCGATGGTCTGTTGTCCTTAATTCAAATTGCTATCGTAAAGATAGCGAAACCGCCGCTCTGCGCGCCGCCTGTCGCGTGATCGTGGAAATCACCGCTTGGCCTGGATGTCGGAGGCGATGCGTTCGGCGAACGCTGCCAGCGGCATCGCACCGAGATCCTGGTTGCCCCGGGCGCGCACTGCGACGGCACCTGCCACCTTCTCTTTCTCGCCTACGACGAGGATGTAAGGCAGCTTTTGCATCGAATGCTCCCGTATTTTATACGTAATCTTCTCGTTTCGCAGGTCAAGCTCCACCCTAAGGCCTTGATTTTGCAGAGATTTGGCCACATCCCGGGCGTAGTCGGCCTGCGAGTCCGTGATATTGAGCACTGCCACCTGCACCGGAGCCAGCCATACGGGCATCGCGCCGGCGTGCTGCTCGATGAGGATCCCGATAAAACGCTCGAGGCTTCCGACGATCGCGCGGTGGAGCATCACGGGCCGGTGGCGTCCACCGTCCTCACCCACGTACTCGGCATCGAGCCGCTCAGGCATCGAGAAATCGACCTGCATCGTGCCGCACTGCCATTGGCGGCCGATCGCATCCTTGAGCGTGTATTCGATCTTCGGGCCGTAGAAGGCGCCGTCACCCGGCGAGATCGAGAACTCGCAACCGGACTGCCGCAGAGACTCCATCAAGGCATGCTCGGCCTTGTCCCAGCTCTCATCGGAGCCGATTCGTTGCTCGGGCCTCGTGGCGACCTTGTAGATGATGTCCGTGAACCCGAAATCCCTGTAGACCCGCTGCAAGAGTGCCGTGTACTCCGCGCATTCGGGAAGGATCATGTCTTCCGTGCAGAAGATGTGGCCGTCGTCCTGCGTGAAGCCGCGCACGCGCATGATCCCGTGCAGTCCGCCCGTGGGCTCGTTGCGATGGCATTGGCCGAATTCGCCGTAGCGCAGCGGCAAGTCCCGATAGCTCTTGACGCCCTGCTTGAAGATGAGGATGTGCCCCGGGCAGTTCATCGGCTTCAACGCGTAGTCGCGCTTTTCCGATTCCGTCGTGAACATGTTCTCGCGGTACTTGTCCCAATGGCCTGTCTTCTCCCAGAGAGACTTGTCCAGCAACTGCGGGCCCTTGACCTCCATGTAGCCGTTCTGGCGATACACGCGGCGCATGTACTGCTCCACTTCCTGCCATATCGACCAGCCCTTCGGGTGCCAGAACACGACACCCGGTGCATGGTCGTCAATGTGGAAGAGATCGAGCTCGCGGCCCAGGCGCCGATGGTCGCGCTTCTCGGCTTCCTCGAGCATCGTGAGGTATTGCTGAAGGTCCTCCTTCGTCGCCCAAGCCGTGCCGTAGATGCGTTGCAGCATCTCGTTGCGATGATCGCCACGCCAATACGCGCCGGCGACCTTCATCAGCTTGAAATGCCTGAGCTTGCCCGTCGAAGGCACGTGAGGGCCTCTGCATAAATCTTCGAAACTGCCTTCGCGGTACAGCGACACATCCTCGCCTTGCGGGATGCTGGCGATGATCTCGGCCTTGTAGTTCTCGCCGATGGACTTGAAATACTGCACCGCTTCGTCGCGCGGCAGGACACGCCGCGTGACGGGCTCGTCCTTTGCGGCGAGCTCGCCCATCCGCTTTTCGATGGCCTGCAGATCCTCGGGCGTGAAAGGCCGCTTGTACGAGAAGTCGTAATAGAAGCCGTTTTCGATCACCGGCCCTATCGTGACCTGCACTTCGGGAAACAACTCCTTCACCGCGTATGCGAGCAGGTGCGCCGTCGAGTGTCGAATGACTTCGAGGCCCTCCGCATCCTTCGCCGTGATGATGGAAACGGGCGCATCACGTTCGACCGTGAAGGCGGTGTCGACAACCTTGCCATCGACCTTGCCGGCGATGGCGGATTTGGCAAGGCCGGGGCCGATCGATGCGGCGATGTCGGCGACTTTGACGGGGCCGGGAAACTCTCGTTTGGAGCCATCCGGGAGCGTGATCTGGATCATGGTGTCAATGGGCGATCAAAAAACAAAAAGCGCGACCGGCAGCCGCGCTTTTGTTCTCGAATCTGTGAGCCTTCAGTACACGCGACTACGCGACCTCCTACCGGGTCGTCAAACCTTCCGATGTAGTTCGCGGTGTCATAACCGAAGTGCCTTTCTCGCCCTTGCTGGTGAAATCTTGTGCGGCAATTCTAACCCGCTGGAATGAACCCCGACCCGCCGCAACGCGTGCACGGCGTAATCACGACCTGCTTTTCAACCTCGAAGTTTTCGTTGATGTTCTCGCTGTCGTAGCGAATCTCGCCGGTGCCGTTGCAGTCGGGGCACTTCTGCTGGTTGAGCTTGCTCGCATCGAAAACGCCGGTCTTCTCGTTGGTGTCGGCCATGGGCGCCTCGTCTCTCCTGCTGCGAAAGGTCACCACTCTAAATCCAAACCCGGAAAAGAAGAAACCCCGCCGGCTTCCACCGGCGGGGTTTCCCTAGTCTCCTCGGCCCTTGCGCGTTCTTATGCAGCCTTCTTCTCGTCGAAGAACTGGGCATCCTCGGTCGAACCCTTCAGGGCGGCCGTGGAAGCGTTGGCCTCGATCGTGGTCGTCACGGCGTCGAAGTAGCCGGTGCCCACCTCGCGCTGATGCTTCACGGCGGTGAAGCCCTTTTCCGCCGCGGCGAACTCAGCCTGCTGCAGCTCGACGAACGCGCTCATCTGGTTGCGCGCATAGCCGTAGGCCAGGTTGAACATCGAGTAGTTCAGGCTGTGGAAACCGGCCAGCGTGATGAACTGGAACTTGTAGCCCATCGCGCCGAGCTCCTTCTGGAATTTCGCGATCGTCGCGTCGTCGAGGTTCTTCTTCCAGTTGAAGGACGGCGAGCAGTTGTACGCGAGCAGCTTGCCCGGGAACTTCGCGTGGATCGCGTCCGCGAATTCCTTCGCGAACTTCAGGTCGGGTGTGCCCGTTTCACACCAGATCAGGTCCGCCACCTCTGCATAAGCCAGGCCGCGGCTGATGGCCTGCTCGATGCCGTTCCTGCTGCGATAAAAGCCTTCGACGGTCCGCTCGCCAGTGAAGAAAGGCTGGTCGATCGGGTCCACGTCGCTGGTCACGAGGTCGGCCGCTTCCGCATCGGTGCGTGCAAGCAACACGGTGGGCGTGCCCATGACGTCGGCTGCGAGGCGCGCGGCAACGAGCTTCGACACCGCCTCGCGCGTCGGCACGAGCACCTTGCCGCCCATGTGACCGCACTTCTTCGCAGCGGCGAGCTGGTCTTCGAAGTGCACGCCGGCGGCGCCCGCTTCAACCATAGACTTCATCAGCTCGAACGCGTTCAGCACGCCGCCGAAGCCCGCTTCGGCATCTGCCACGATGGGCGCGAAGTAGTCGACATATCCTTCGTCGCCGGGTCCCTTGCCTTCGCTCCACTGGATCTGGTCCGCGCGCTGGAAGGTGTTGTTGATCTTCTTGACCACCTTCGGTACCGAGTCCACCGAATAAAGCGACTGGTCCGGGTACATCTCGCCGTTGCTGTTCGCATCGCCGGCGACTTGCCAGCCGGAGAGATAGATCGCCTTCAGACCCGCCTTCACCTGCTGCATCGCCTGGTTGCCCGTCAACGCGCCGAGGGTGTTCACGAACGGTTCCGTGTTGATGAGATTCCACAGCTTTTCGGCGCCGCGTTTTGCGAGCGTGTGCTCGATCGCCAGCGACCCGCGCAGCTTCACGACGTCGGCCGCGCTATATCCGCGCTTGATGCCTTTCCAGCGGGGGTTCTCCGCCCAG
>DATJJL010000425.1:0-3496 GCA_035492155.1 Ramlibacter sp.
GCACCGTCGTGTGCCAGCGGCCATGCTGCGCATCGAAGTCCTGCTGCATGCCGACTGGCGTGTCGGGAAGCTTGCGCGCCGCGTTGTCGGCTGCGCATGCCGCACAAAGCAACATCAGCATGGCGGCGGCGCCGCGCAACATCGAACGTGTAAGGATGGAGGTCATGCGAGCGACTCTACTCGCGATGCGGGCCGGTCAGCTTTCACTGAGGTAGCCGCGCCGTTCGATGTGCCTCTTTCTTCAACGAGCAGCTTCGCCGCGCAGCACGTTTTCGCCGGTTCTGGGATTCGTGAGCGTGACGTTCTCGACTGCCTTGAAGCGCCAGTGGCCGTCGCGCTGCACGAGGACGGCAAGGATGAGCGTGTCGACGGCGTGCGGGCCGGCCGGGTGCGCAGCGCCGACGGAAAGACGGCACCAGAAGTGTTCGATGGCCACGCCCTCGCCGACCGTCTCGCAATCGATCAATTCATTCACGAGCGTCGAATCGCTGTAGATCGTCTCGTGGATCGACCTGTGAAGCTCGACGATTTCCGGCACGCCCTTCACATAGTGGCCGAAGCGATTCACGAAGGTTGCGTCCTCGTCGAACAGCGAACCGAACGCCGTCATGTCGTGAGAGTTCCAGGCCTTGGAAAAAGCCTGTGGAGCATCTTGCGGTTGTTGCATTTGGGTCTCCGAAGTCGAGGGCCATTTTCGATCAAACGTGAGATGACCTTTCATGATGCAGTACGTCAAAACGCCTCTTCCTATGCATAATCATTTGCATCGCCATGGGCCTCGTTCCATGTGCCAAAGCTTATTCAACTCTGGAGCTTTCCATGTCGTCCGTCCTGATCTTCGGGGCCTCTTATGGCTCGGTGCTTGCGACAAAACTCGCCATGGCGTCACACCAGGTTTGCCTCGTGTGTACGTCGTCGACAGCGCAGCTGATCAACCAGGAGGGAACGCGCGTGCGCTTTCCCGTCAAGGGGCGCGATGAGCTGGTCGAAGTCGACAGCCGCCAACTGCCCGGCTCGATCCGCGCGTCGACACCCAATGGCGTGGAGCCTGCGATGTTCGATCTGGTGATTCTCGCGATGCAGGAGCCCCAATACCGCGAGGCCGACGTGCACCAGCTGCTTGAGCGCGCCGCCGCCGCACGCGTGCCCTGCCTGGCGGTGATGAACATGCCGCCCTCGCCTTACCTGCACCGTATAGTGGGGCTCGATGTCGCGTCGCTCGAAGGCGCGTTTGCCGACGCGCGTGTTTGGGACGTGCTCGACCCGGCGCTCGTGAGCCTGGCGAGTCCCGATCCGCAGGCGTTCCGGCCCGCGGGCGAAGGCAAGAACGTTCTGCAAGTAGGGCTGCCGACAAACTTTAAATGCGCGCCTTTCGAGGACGAGAAGCACACGGCGCTGCTGCAACGTTTGGAGCGTGACATCGAAGCCGCGCGTTACGAACTTGATGGCGAAACGATTGAACTGCCCGTCAAGCTGAAGGTGCACGATTCGCTTTTCGTGCCGCTCGCGAAATGGCCGATGCTGCTCACGGGCAACTATCGATGCGTGGCGGAAGACGGCATTGTTCCGATCGCCCAAGCGGTGCACGGCGATGTTGATCTGTCGCGCGAAATTTACGACTGGGTGTCTAAACTTTGCTTCTCGCTTGGTGCAAAGGCGGGTGACCTTGTGCCTTTTGAGAAATACGCAGCCGCTGCGAGTTCGCTCAAGAAGCCGTCGTCCGTCGCACGTGCGCTCGATGCGGGGGCGACTTATGTGGAGCGCGTGGACCGCCTCGTGCAATCCATCGCTGCACAGAAGGGCATGTCGCACCCGGTGATCGACCAGACCGTCGATCGCATCGACGCTGCGCTGCTGCGCAACGGCGAACAAAGCGAAAGACTCGCCGCCTGATCTAGTGCCGGAGATTCACGAGGAAGCCTCGCTCCGGCGCCAGCCAATCCGCAGCTTCGCGCAACTCGGGCGTGAGCTGCGAAGCATCGCGTGCGATGACGATGCGTTCGTGCTCGACGAGATGCGGCGCATCGAGCGAGACTTCCCCCCAGCCGCTGTCGTCGCTGCCGACGAGGTAACGGTGGCGACCGGACGCATCCGTGATCCGCGTGATGCTCTCTGCGATCTTCACGGGCACATCGGGCCGGTGCTCGCACCACGCTGAGCCGACGCCCTCGGGATCGAGCTTGCAGATTTCATCGAACGCGGGATGGCCGGGCGGAATCGAACGCAGGCCCGACGCACTTTGCGCCATCCACGGTTCGATGCGCGGTACTGCTTCAAGAGTGCGCGCCCACTCGATGGCCTCTCGCGCCGTGCGAAACGCAGCGAGTGCTTTCAGCGTCGCGTAAGTTGGCGTCATCAGGCGCGCGCCGAAATCACCGGACAAGGCTTCGCTCGGCGACATCCATGCGTGCCGAAGAATCTCGCGGCCATCGGGCTTCGCTTCCTGTCCTTGCGGCGACACAGCGACGAAGAACCGCGTGTCGAATCGCTTGGCGCGGGCGCGTGGGGTTACCCAGTGGCCGATGTAATGAAGATCATCAAACGATGCGAGCTGGATGCCGCATTCCTCGAAGCATTCGCGAATCGCGGCGGCGCGAAACTCCGGCAGGTCATGCGACGCCGGTGCGCGCCTGTCCTGCTCCTCGATCACGCCGCCGGGAAACACCCATGCGCCGCTCGTGTGGTCGTTGCTCGCCCTTCGTTCGAGCATCAGCACTTCGATGCCGCGCCCTTCACCCGAATCGCGCACGAGGGCGACTGTGGACGATGGACGCGGCAGCGGCGCGTTCAAGCGACGGGCGTGAGATGCCTTGCCAAAGCCTGGCCGCCACCGAAGCTCGACTGCTGCGGCTCGGGTCCGCCGCGCAAGACGCGCACGGCGCAGTACTTGAACTCGGGGATCTTCGCGAACGGGTCGAGCGCCGGGTTCGTGAGTTTGTTCGCTGCCGCTTCGTAGTAGCAGAAGGGCGCGAACACGGCGCCGCGAGGCGAGCTGTCGTCGGCGCGCGCATACAGGCTCACGCTGCCGCGACGCGACTCGACGGTGACGACCTCGCCCGGCGTGATGCCCATCGCTTCGATGTCGAGCGGGTGGATCAGCGCGACCGGATCGGGCTCGATCGCATCGAGCATGCTCGCGCGGCGCGTCATGCTGCCCGTGTGCCAGTGCTCGAGCTGGCGGCCGGTGATGAGCACCATCGGGTACTCGGTGTCGGGCCGCTCGTTCGCCGGGATGATATCGGCGGGCACGAACCTGCCGCGTCCGTCCGGGCGCGGGAAGTCTTCGATGAACACCACCGGCTCGCCCGGATCGCCTTCGGCCTTGCACGGATAGGTGACCGAGTGCTCGCGCTCAAGGCGATCCCACGTGATGCCGCCGATGCTGGGCATCGTGCTGCGCATCTCGTCGAACACCTGCGACACGTGCGTGTAGTTCCAGTCAAGGCCCACGCGCTGCGCGATCTCCTGGATGATCCACAAGTCCTGGCGCGCATCG
>DATJJL010000426.1:0-4233 GCA_035492155.1 Ramlibacter sp.
GCGCTCGCCGGCTCGAAGCTTGTCTTCCCCGGTGCGCAGCTGGACGGCAAGTCCGTCTACGAGCTGATCGAAAACGAGCGCGTCACGTATTCGGCCGGCGTGCCCACCGTGTGGCAGATGCTGCTCAATCACATGAAAGCCGGCGGCCTGAAGTTCTCCACGCTCAAGCGCACGGTGATCGGCGGCTCGGCATGCCCGCCCGCGATGATCGACGCCTTCCGCGAAGACTACGGTGTCGATGTGCTGCACGCCTGGGGCATGACCGAGATGAGCCCGCTGGGCACGCTGTGCACGCTGAAGAACAAGCACCTCACGATGTCGCACGAAGACCAGATGAAGATCCGGCTGAAGCAGGGCCGCGCGATCTACGCGATCGACATGAAGATCGTCGGCGAATCGGGCGAGGAGCTGCCTTGGGACGGCAAGCAGTCGGGCGACCTGCTTGTGAAAGGCCCGTGGGTCATCCGCGAATATTTCAAGGGCGAGGGCGGCGATCCACTGGTGGACGGGTGGTTCCCCACCGGCGATGTCGCCACCATCGATGCCGACGGCTACATGCAGATCACCGATCGCAGCAAGGACGTGATCAAGTCCGGCGGTGAATGGATCAGCTCGATCGATGTGGAAAACATCGCCGTCGCGCACCCGGCTGTGGCCATGGCCGCGTGCATCGGCGTGAAGCACCCGAAATGGGACGAGCGGCCCATCGTCGCCGTGGTGAAGAAGCCCGGCGCGGAAGTGACGCGCGAGGAATTGCTGAAGTTCTACGAGGGCAAGACGGCCAAGTGGCAGATTCCGGATGACGTCGTCTTCGTCGATGCGATCCCGCTCGGCGCGACCGGCAAGATGCTCAAGACCCGGCTGCGCGAGATGCTCAAGGACTACAAGCTGCCCGGCACCTGAATGTCGCCTACGCGATAGGGCCCTTGCGCTTTACGGGCAATCCCTGACCGCTGCAGTGCACAAACGAAGTACGCTGCGCGCTGACTGGAACACCTTAGAAGGAGATGCGATGAGAACTGCGATCAGCCAAGTCACGTTTGCCGTCTTGCTCGCCTGTGCGGTGGGCGCGCAGGCGCAAGGAACCGCTCCGAAGGAAACCGATGGCCAGACAGTGCGCATCGCCTTCATGGACCCGCTCTCCGGCCCGTTCGCCAACGTCGGCCAGAACCAGCTGAAGAGCTGGCAGTTCGTGTCCGAGCATTTCAACGGCAAGAACAACCCGGCCGGCGTGAAGTTCGAGATCGTCGGCTTCGACAACAAGGGCTCGCCACAGGAAAGCCTGAACACGCTCAAGGCCGCGATCGACCAGGGCTTTCGCTACATCACGCAGGGCAACGGCTCGGGCGCGGCGCTCGCGATCTCCGACGCTGTCGAGAAGTACAACGAGCGCAACCCGGGCAAGGAGCTCGTGTATTTCAACTACGCGGCTGTCGACCCCGCGCTCACCAACGAGAAGTGCAACTTCTGGCACTTCCGGCTTGATGCCGACACGTCCATGAAGATGGAGGCCCTGACGTCCTTCATGAAGGACCAGCCGAAGCTGAAGAAGGTCTACATCATCGGCCAGAACTATTCACACGGCCAGCAGGTCTCGAAGTTCTTCAAGGAAGACATCCAGCGCAAGCGCCCCGACATCCAGATCGTCGGCGATGACCTGCATCCCATCGGCCAGGTGAAGGACTTCTCGCCTTACGTCGCGAAGATCAAGGCGTCGGGCGCCGACGCGATCGTCACCGGCAACTGGGGCCAGGACCTCACGCTGCTCGTGAAGGCGATGAACGACGCGGGCCTGAAGATTCCGATGTACACCTACTACGCCGGAGTGACCGGCACGCCCACGGCGCTCGCGGCCGGCGGCGACAGCGAGGTTTACGTGGTGGCGTACGGCCACTCCAACCACGTCGGCACCGAGATCAACAAGATCGCGCTGGACTTCCACAAGAAGTTCGACGATGACTACTACACCTTCGCCACGTACAACGGCATCAAGCTGCTGTCGGCGGCGATGGCCAAGGCCAAGAGCATCGAGCCGGTCAAGGTCGCGCACGCGTTGGAAGGCCTGTCGGTCAAGAGCTTCGCCGGCGACGTGACGATGCGCGCGTCCGATCACCAGCTGCAGCAGACGATGTTCATCACCAAGTGGCAGAAGGCCAAGCCGGGCGAGTACAAGGTCGAGCACACGCAGTACACGTTCGTTCCGATCAAGCAGATGGACCCGTATGTGTCCAGCACGCCGACAAGCTGCCAGATGAAGAGGCCCGGCGCGTAAGAGCCCTCCAGGCAACGTCACCCGGCGCAGGCCGGGGTCGTTGGCGGTCAATCAAAGCCCGTGGTGCCGGCGCCAGCGACCCCGGCCTTCGCCGGGGCGACAGTCCCCGTCCCCTGACGCTCCAATGGAATTCTTCACCATCTCGCTTTTGAACGGCATCAGCTACGGGCTGCTGCTGTTCATGCTGAGCTCCGGCCTCACGCTGATCTTCAGCATGATGGGCGTGCTCAATTTCGCGCACGCCAGCTTCTACATGCTCGGCGCGTACTTCGCTTTCACGGTGGCGCAGCTCGTCGGCTACTGGCCGGCTCTCGTCATCGCGCCGCTTTGCGTGGGTGCGCTCGGCGCAGTGTTCGAGCGCTACTGCCTCAGGCGCGTGCACAAGTTCGGACACGTTGCCGAACTGCTGATCACGTTCGGGCTGTCGTTCATCGTGCTGGAGATGGTTCAACTCATTTGGGGCACGAGCTCGGTGGACTATCGTGTGCCCGCCGAACTCGAAGGTCCGCTGTTCCACCTCTATGGCACCGCTTTCCCGAAGTACCGTGCGTTCATGATGCTCGTCGCGCTCATGATGCTTGTGGCCATCTGGCTCATGCTCACGAAGACGCGCATCGGCCTGGTGATCCAGGCCGCGCTGACGCACCCCGAAACGGTCGAGGCCCTCGGCCACAACGTGCCTCGCGTGTTCATGATGGTGTTCGGTGGCGGCGCCGCATTGGCGGGCCTGGCGGGCGTGATTGGCGGCAACGCCTTCGTCACGGAGCCCGGAATGGCCGGAGCGGTGGGGCCGGTGATCTTCGTCGTGGTCGTCGTCGGCGGGATGGGATCCCTTGCGGGCGCGTTCATCGCGTCGCTTGCTATCGGTGTCATCCAGACATTCGCGGTCGGTATCGACACGGCGATTGTCGGAAGCCTCAAGATCAGCCAGGTCGCGCCGATCCTGCCGTTCGTTTTCCTGGTGTTGATGCTGATCTTCCGGCCCAAGGGCCTGCTCGGCACGCGAGAGGGCTGATGCGATGAGCGCTGTGCCAAGCGCGGCCCCCGTGCCGCATTACGAGTTCCGCCCGATCAACGTCGGCCGCTGGGTGATCTGGAGCAGCTTCGCACTGGTCCTCATGATCGCGCCGCTTGTCTTCAAGAGCAGCCTGTCGCACACGATGCTCTCGCAGATGGGCGTCGGCATCATCGTCTGCCTTTCATACAACATGCTGCTGGGGCAGGGCGGCATGCTCTCCTTCGGCCACGCGGTGTATTCGGGCATGGGCGCGTTCATCGCGATCCATGCGCTCAATCTCGTGGGCAACAACCATTGGCCGATTCCGGTGACTTTGATCCCGCTGATCGGCGGTCTGGCCGGCGCATTCTTTGCGGTGCTGCTCGGGTATGTCACCACCAAGAAGGCGGCGACGCCTTTCGCGATGATCACGCTGGGCATCGGCGAGCTGGTGTTTGCCATGTCGCTGATGTTTCCGCAGTTCTTCGGCGGCGAAGGCGGCATCTCGAGCAACCGCGTGGTCGGCGCGAAGCCTTGCATCGGCGATCTTTGCATCACCTTCGGCCCGCAGATCCAGCTTTATTACCTGATTGCGATCTACACGTTCATCTGCACGGCGCTGATGTTCGCCTTCACCCGAACGCCGCTCGGGCGCATGCTCAATGCAGTCCGCGACAATCCGGAGCGCGTCGAGTTCATCGGCTACAGCACGCAGCGCGTTCGCTTCTTCTCGTTCGTCATCGCGGGCTTCTTCGCCGGCATCGCTGGCGGGATGGCCGCGCTCAATTTCGAGATCGCCACGGCCGAGGTGGTCGGCGCCGGTCGTTCGGGCCTCTACCTGTTCTTCACCTTCCTCGGCGGCGCGACCTTCTTCTTCGGCCCGATCATCGGCGCGGTGCTCATGGTCCTCGGCTTCGCGCTGTTCTCGGAGGTGACCAAGGCCTGGCAGCTCTACCTCGGATTG
>DATJJL010000427.1:0-14277 GCA_035492155.1 Ramlibacter sp.
TCGCTGCTGCCGCAATCGGCCGCTGTCGCGCAAGTGGGCTGGCAAGGCATGCTGTCGATCAGCGAGCTCATGCCGACCTACACCGAGAAGCACGGAGACATCGTGCCGCCGCGCGTCATGGAGTTCATGGTCAAGGACGAGAGCAATCCGTCATCCATCGCCTCGTGCCTGAAAGCGGCTCGCGAGAACGCGCGCGCCGTGCGGGGGACGCTCACCACGGAAGTGTGGGAGACGCAGAACCAGACCTGGCTCGAGGTGAATCGCATGATCCGCTCCGGCGAATTCGAGCGCGACCCGGGCCAGTTCTTCGAATGGGTGAAGTTCCGCTCGCACCTGTCGCGCGGCGTCACGGTGGGCACGATGCTGATGGACGAGGCGCTGCACTTCATGCGGCTGGGCACCTTCCTCGAGCGCGCGGACAACACGGCGCGGCTGGTGGACGTGAAGTTCCACGCGTTGCAAAGCGACTTTTTCGGCACCGCGAGCGAGAAGGATCAGGAGTACGACTTCTACCACTGGAGCGCGATCCTGCGATCGGTCTCCGGCTTCGAGATCTACCGCAAGGTGTACCGCGACGTGATCAAGCCCGAGCGCGTTGCGGACCTCCTGATCCTGCGCGCCGACATGCCAAGGTCGCTGCATGCCAGCATGAACGAGGTGGTGAGCAATCTCGCGATGTTGGCCAACGAGCAGTCGGCTGAGACGCAGCGCCGTGCCGGCAAATTGAGGGCGGAATTGCAGTACGGTAGCATCGACGAGATCCTGGCGACCGGGCTGCACGCGTTCCTCACGCAATTCCTCGATCGCGTGAACGAACTGGGCGGACGCATCAGCCGGGACTTCCTGATACCGGCAGGCATTTGACGACCAACCCGAATCCGATGGAGCAGGGCGTCGCCCTGTTGCAAGGGGGGCGCTTCCACGAAGCCGTGCAGGCTTTTGCGAACGCGCTGCGCATGCAGCCGCTCGCGCCGGAACCGCGCGTCGGTCTCGCACAGGCATTCACGGGCACAGGCGACGGCTGGGCGGCCACCGCGTGGATGAGCGATGCGTGCCGCGTCGCGCCGCAACGCGTGGAGCTGTGGCAGGAGCTCGCGAGGATGCTTCTCGCGCAGAAGCGGGAAAGCGAGCTCGAACCGATGCTGCTCACGGGCGTGGCCGCCAATCCCGACAGCACTGCGCTGCGGCTGATGGCGGGCGAGTTGTACCTCAAGCATCACGTGTACGCGAAGGCGTTGCCGCACTACGAGCGCATGAACGACATCGCGCCGGGCGATGCGGCCACGCTCCTGAATTACGGCTTCTGCATGGAGCACTCGGGCGCTGTCGAAAAGTCGGTGATGCTCTATCGGCAGGCGCTCGCCGCTAGGCAGGACTTCATGGAAGCGCATGTGGACTTGTCCGGCGTGCTCTGGCGCGTCGAAGACTTCGACGGCGCGCTCGCGCATGCGCTGAAGGCCGTGGAGCTTGCGCCCGACAACGCCTATGCCGTGCGCATCCTGGGCACCGCTTACCTCAACCTCAATCGCCTCGAAGACGCCGAGAACGCATTGCGCCGCTCGCTCGAGTTGATGCCCGGTTTCGCACTGGCGGAGATCGACCTGTCGTTTGCGCTGCTACTCGCGGGCAAGCTGGAGGAAGGCTGGAACTTCTACGCGCGCCGCTGGCGCGACACGGACCGCATGAAGCGCCCGGCTTTCTACAACCCCGAGCTCGAATGGAAAGGCCGCGGCGCGCAGCCGCTTGTGGGCAAGCGCGTGGCCGTCTATGCGGAGCAAGGCCTGGGCGACGTGATCCAGTTCATCCGCTATGTGCGCGAGCTGCAGGCCGACGGCGCCGTGGTGTTCGGTGTCATCCAGCCCGAACTTGTCACGCTCGTGGAGCACAGCTTTCCCGCGGTGCTGTGCCTGACTCAACACCGCGTGCTGCAGGCGGACTACCACGTCGCGCTGCTCGATTTGCCGATGCACTACGGCACGGCGATGGAAAACATTCCTGCGTCGGTGCCGTACCTGCGCCCCACGGAAGACAAGCTGCGCGAGTGGGCGGACCGCATGCCGCCTGCCGAAGGGCGCCTGCGCGTGGGCCTGGCGTGGTCGGGCTCGCTCAAGCAGGTGAACAACAACAATCGCGCGGTGCATCTTTCGCAGCTCATGCCGCTCATCGAGATGTCTTCGCTGCAATGCTTCAGCCTGCAAAAAGGCGAGTGCGGCGCGTTCAGCGACATCGAGCCTTCCCGCGAACAGCTTATCGACCTCACACCGCAGTGGAGCGATTTCGCGGACAGCGCAGCGATGATCGAAAACCTCGACATCGTCGTCACGGTCGACACCTCGATCGCGCATCTCGCAGGCGCGATGGGCAAGGAATGCTGGGTGCTGCTCGCACCCAATGCCGATTGGCGCTGGCTGCTCGAGCGGGAGGATTCGCCCTGGTATCCAACGATGCGATTGTTTCGCCGTGATTTCGGTGAGCCGCGGTCGAAGCAGATCGGGCGAGTGGTGCAGGCGCTGAAGGAGCGGCTGGCGCTTGCGCAACAGGAGGCTTGAGCAGATGGGCAAGCAGCGTCTCGAAGCCTTCAGCGACGGCGTGATCGCGATCATCATCACGATCATGGTGCTGGAGCTGAAGGTGCCGCACGAAGCGTCGATCGAAGCGCTCGCGCCTGTGGCGCCGGTGTTCCTGTCTTATGTGCTGAGCTTCGTGTACGTCGGCATCTACTGGAGCAACCACCATCACATGCTGCATGCAACGGGCAAGATTTCCGGCGGCGTGTTGTGGGCCAACCTGCATCTGCTCTTCTGGCTGTCGCTGCTGCCGTTCGCCACCGGCTGGATGGGCGAGAACCATTTCGCCGCCTGGCCTTCGGCGATCTATGGTTTCGTGCTGCTGATGGCCGCCGTTTCGTACTGGCTGCTGCAGCAGGTGATCATCGCGTGCGACGGTCCCGATTCGCTGCTGAAGACAGCGGTGGGCGGCGACTGGAAGGGCAAGCTCTCGCCGCTTTTCTACATCACCGGAATCGCCTCGACATTCTTCGTGCCCTGGGTCGCCGAGGCGATGTATGTGCTGGTCGCACTGTGGTGGCTCGTGCCCGATCGGCGCATCGAGCGTGCGATCGGGATGCGGGGGCATAGGTCGTGAAGGACACGCTCGGGGTGGCTCGCGCCAGGCGCAAGCGGAGCCATCGTGATTGATCCGTCATCCCGGCGCAGGCCGGGATCGCTGGCGGTCGATAAATCGCGCTGCATCCATCGCCATCGACCTCGGCCTGCGCCGGGGTGACGGATAGTTCGAGCGCGATGACAGCGATTAGTCGCCCAAGCGATCCAGCGCCCGCTGCAGATTCTTCCTCGCCTGCACCTCAAGCTGCCCGTAAAAGCGCTCGGTGCCATAAAGGCGCGGCCGATCGAGAAAGCTTTTCAGCACGCGCTTGCGGCCGATCTTCCACTCCGCTTCGGGAACATGCGCGTACTCGCGGCGCACCTGCACGTCCGATTCGTCGAAGCGCTCATCGGGCGCGCCAAGGATCGACAGGTCGATGTCCACCAGTACGCGCGCATCGGGATCGTCCGGCATAGCATCGTGCTTGGTCGCGAGCACCAGATCGTACAGGCGCTGCGCCGTGGCTTGCGCAATGCCGGCGTCGCTCGCGGCCTGGCGTGCCCACACGGCGCTGCGCTCCTCGTTGTCGTCGCGCCGCGGCTCGTAGAAGGCATCGTGAAACCAGATCGCAACGGCGATCTCCGCGGGGCGAGCTGCATCGGCACGTGCGGCGTCGAACTGCTCGAAGCATTCGCGAAGGTGCTGCAGCGTGTGGTAGTAGCGGTGCTTTTCGCTCCAGCAGGCGACGAGGCGGCGATGCAGGTCGTCGCCCCCGTCGCGCGCGCCGAGCTCTTGCCAGAAGGCGGACCATGAGCGGAGGTCGATCACGAGCCCCTCTCCGCCGCAGTCTGCAATTGGACTTGTGCCTTGATTGCGTTACCCAGTTCGATCACCGCCATCGCGTAATAGGAAGACCAGTTGTACCGCGTGATGACGTAGAAGTTCTCCGTACCGGCCACGTATTGGGGCGGGTTGTCTCCGTTTTGCAACTCGATGAGTGCGAGTTTGCCCGGATGTTCGCGGCCGGGGGTGTCCAGCACCGCGCCGAGATCGGTAAAACGCTCGGGGCTGAAGGTGGGAAGGATATCGGGCGCAAGAAGCGTGTCCATGTCCAGGAGCCACGGATCGAAGCTCACGTCGTAGTACGTCGGCAGGCCCGGTTTCCAGCCGTAGCTTTGGAAGTAGTTCGCCACCGAACCGATCACGTCGGCGCTGCTCGAGCGCAAGTCGATGCGCCCGTCGCCATCGAAATCGATCGCCCACTTCGACCAGCTGCTCGGCATGAATTGCGCCATGCCCATCGCGCCCGCGTAGCTTCCGAGCGGCACGGCCGGGTTGCCGTGGTGCTTCGCTTCGCCCACGAGAAAATCTTCGAGCTCGCTCTTGAAGTAGCTGCTGCGCTCGGCCGCGCGCGGATGCTCCTGCGGAAAATCGAAGGCCAGCGTGGCCAGCGCATCGAGCACCCGGAAGTTGCCCATCTGCTGGCCGTACAGCGTTTCGACACCGATGATGCCAACGACGATTTCAGGAGGCACGCCGAATTGAGCCTCGGCTCGCTGCAGCGTTTTTTTGTTGTCCGTCCAGAATTTCACGCCGGCGGCGATGCGCTTCGGCTCGATGAAGCGGCTGCGGTACGCCTGCCAGTTCTTCGGCTGGCCCGGTGGCGCGGGCTGCATCAGCTTCACAACCGCCGGCAGCATCTGCGCGTGCGCAACGGCGCGCCGCATCCACGCACGGTTGAGGCCGCGGCGATCGGCGACTTCGTCGGCCCATTGCATCGCATCGTCACGGTGCGCGTACGGCACGCCGCGATAGGGCGACCGATCCGCGGCGAACGACAGGGAGACGGCGGCGAGAAGGACGAAAAAAAGGACGACGGCGCGCATCAAGCAGGCCAATGGATGTGCCTCAGTTGGGTTTGCAACGCGCGCAGGCTTTCATCGGCCGCGGACGCATAGCGCTGCTGTTCCATCTTCAGCAGCCAGTGGGCCAATGGTGCACCGAGCTCGCCGAATCTTGCTGTGACGAGCGTCGCTATCCGGCGCGGCGGCGCGGCGGGCGTGATATCGACGCCTTGCGCCAGCAGCTTGCGTCGCACGCGATTGAGCAGGCGCAGCCACGGGTCGTGTTCGCGGCGGTCCCAGACCGTCCAGGCCGCGCCGGCGAGCGCGACGAACACGATGATGCCGATCAGCACGAACGTGAGGTCTTCCCAGCTCGGCGCGGAAAAGCCGATGTCCTTGAGCAGATTGAGCTGGCGGCTTTGCGTGTAGTTGAGGATGCGCTGGTTCCACGCGTTGTTCACGGCTTCCCACGCAGATCGCAGGCTTTGGGCGAGGCCCGGCGTGACGTTGCCGAACGCGGTGGCGAACACATTGCGCGGCGGCTGCAGCCGCTGCAGCGAGCCGATGCGCCCCGGCGCGACGGCGGCCGTCGGGTCCACGCGCACCCAGCCCTGGCCCGCGAGCCACACCTCGGCCCACGCATGCGCGTCGCTTTGCCGCACGATCCAGTAGCCGTCCACCGAATTGCGCTCGCCGCCCTGGTAGCCCGTGACCACGCGTGCCGGGATCTCCATCGCGCGCATCAGCACGACGAAGGCCGACGCGATGTGTTCGCAAAAACCTTCCTTGCGGTCGAACCAGAACTCGTCGGCCGTGTTCTCGCCGTACACGCCCGGATCGAGCGTGTAGTGATAGCCGCCGGTGCGAAGCCGCTGCAGCGCCGCCTGGATGAGGGCCGGCGCACCGCCACGCGCAAGTTGCGGGTCGGCGCGCATCTGGTTCGCAAGCTCGATGGTGCGCGGGTCCCTGTCGGGCGGCAGCTGCAGGTATTCGGGCGGCAGCGCGGCGATGTTGCGCGGCCCCGAGCGGAAATGCGTGTAGCTCTCTGCACGATAGCGAAGCAGGTCCGTCACGGGGCGATTGACGAGCCACATCAGCTCGCTCGTCATCGCCGTCTCGAAGCCGGGCACTTGCGGCGGGCTCGCAGCCACGTCCAGCACCATGAGCCACGGGCGATTGCTCGGCTCCATCGTCACTTCGTATCGCACCGGCTCGCCCGAGACCTGCAGCTGCACGTTGCCCGCAAGCTGCACGCGCGTGCCGAAAAAGCGCGGCTGCAGCGGACGCCATTCGCGGCCATCGAAAGTGGAGAGCACCGGACCGCGGAAGTACAGCTCGCTTTGCGAAGGCGTCGGCCCGTCGAACTTCACCCGCATCGCAATGCTGTCGTCCAGTGCCAGCGTGGCCAGGTTGCCGATCTGCATGTTGGCCGACAGGCCGCTGCGCCCCGTCATCGCGTCGCTGGGTGTGCCCCACAGCGGACCGAATCGCGGAAAGAGCACGAAGAGCACTGCCATCACGGGCGCGCCCAAAAGCGTCATCCAGCCTGCCGTGCGAGCGGCCTGGATGAGTGGCGGCTTGCCCACCGGCATGTGCGCGTTGACGAGCGCCGTGAGCAACCCCAGCAAGGCCACCAGCATCGCACCGGCTGTCGCGAGCGACTGCGAGAAGAAGAAGTTCGTGAGCATCGTGAAGAAGCCCAGGAAGAACACGACGAACGTGTCACGCCGCGCGCGCAGCTCCAGCGTCTTGAGCGCGAGCAGCACGACGATCAGCGTCACGCCCGCGTCGCGCCCGAGCACCGTGCGATACGTTGCGAGAGTCGCGACGACCGCGATCGCGAGCACGCCGAACAGCCACATCGTGCGGGGCAGCGGCCTGGACGAGAACGCGAGCCAGCCGCGCCAAAAGAGCACCGCGACGGCGAGCACGCCGCACCACCAGGGCACGTGCGCGAGCTGCGGCAGCATGATCCAGCCGATCACGGCCAGCAGGAACAAGGTGTCGCGCGTGTCGCGCGGCAGGGAATCGAGGCGGGTCAGCATGTGGCGAGGGCCTCGAGGCAGCGGCGCTTGTGCGATTCGCCGCTGGCAGGCGCGATCTGCACGCCGGGCAGGCGCAGGCCGTATTCCATGCCGAGGCGATCGGCCTGCAGCACCCATGCGGCCAGGCGCGAAAGGCGAAGCTCCGTGTCGTGCTTGCCTGCCTGCGCGAAATCGAGCCACAGCTCGTAGCGCTGGGCCTGCTCGGCGTCGCGGCTCACGAGCTCGCCGGTCTTTGCCGCTTTCTTCCAGACCACGACCTTCAGCGGGTCGCCGCGCCGGTACTGGCGCACGCCGTCGAATTCGCCCGTGCTTTGCAATCGCGCCCGCGCAATGCCGCCGGCGCGCGGCTCACCCGGCGGCAGCGGCGGCGGAAAAGCCTCGGGCTGCGGATACACCAGCACCTGAGCGGCCGGCCGCCACACCGTCCACACGCGAAAGGTGCCGAGCGGAAAGCGCGTTTCGGCCGTGAGCGGCGGCACGTGGTGCAGGCCGCGTCGCTGCGGCTGGAAAGCGACGTTCACCGTGCTGCTTCCGAGCGCGGGCACGTCGGTCCACACCCATTTGTCGTCGACCGTCGAATCGAGCACCGCGAGCCCGATGCCATTCCGAATCGCGTTGCGGTTGTTCGTGAGCACGACGCGCAGTTGCGCGCTGGCACCGGCGAACTGCGGGTCGGGCGTCATGAGGTTCATCGTGAGCCCGCGCAGCGTGGCGTGGCACACGTGCATTGCCACCACCGAGCAGCCTGCGAGCAGGAACGTGAGGAGGTAGCCGAGGTTGAGCTGGTAATTGATCGATGCGACCACCAGCACCAGCAGCGTCGCCAGCATCATGAAGCCCGGGCGCGTGGGCAGGATGTAGACGTTGCGCTGCGTGAGCGTGGTCGTGTCCGACAAGGGCAGCCGCGCCTGCCACCACGCGCGAAACCGCTGGCGCGTGTAGGCGATGGGGTTCAGCGCGATGGTCAGCATCGGGGCACCGGGGATTTCAGGGGAGCGGGACCGCCTCCGTCATCGCGCGCACCTGCTCGATGGGACCACGGCCCGCATCGCCGACGGGAAGCAACCGGTGCGCGATCGTCTGCGGCAAGATAGCCTGCACGTCATCCGGTGCAACGTAGTCGCGCCCGTTCAACATCGCCTGCGCCTTCGCGGCGCGGATCACCGCGATGCCCGCACGCGGCGACAGGCCTTGCAGGAACCACCGGCCGGACCGCGTGGCGGCGATGAGGTCCTGCACGTAGTTCACCAGCGGCTCGGCGGCATGAACCTGCATCACGTTTTGCTGGAGCAACTGCAGGTCGACCGGCGTGAGCGTGTTCTTCATCGACTCGACCATGCCGCGGCGGTCGGCACCGGCCAGCAGCTCGCGCTCGGCCGCGCGGTCCGGATAGCCGAGCGAGATGCGCATCAGGAAGCGGTCGAGTTGCGATTCCGGCAGCGCGAAGGTGCCCAGCTGGTCGTGCGGGTTCTGCGTGGCGATCACGAAGAAGGGCGAGGGCAGGGCGCGCGTTTCGCCTTCGACCGTGACCTGTCTTTCTTCCATGGCCTCGAGCAGCGCGCTTTGCGTCTTGGGACTCGCGCGGTTGATCTCGTCGGCCAGCAGCACCTGCGCGAACACGGGGCCTGGATGGAAAACGAAAGCTTCCTTGCCGCGTTCGTACACCGACACGCCCGACAAGTCGCTGGGCATGAGGTCCGCCGTGAACTGCACGCGCGAAAAGTGCAGGCCGAACGAGCGGGCCAGCGCGTGTGCGAGCGTCGTCTTGCCGACGCCCGGGACGTCCTCGATGAGCAGGTGCCCGCCGGCGAGCAGGCAGGCCACGCAGTCGCGCACCTGGCCGGACTTACCGACAACCACCGTGTTAAGCTGGTCCAGCAGCGCCTTGAGTTTTTGTTGTGCTTCCATACAAGGAGCGACGTTATCCCAAAAACCGGCTATTTCACGCACCCGGACTGCCGCCGGCACGAGATGGGCCCCGGCCACCCCGAATGCCCCGAGCGGCTCGACTCCATCGAGGACAGGCTGCTCGTCACCGGCGTCATGGACGCACTGGAGCGCCGCGAGGCGCCGCTGGCCTCCACCAGCGACATCGAGCTGGCGCACCACAAACTCCACGTTGCCGCCATTCGCGGCATGGCCGACGAGCTCGCCGATGAGGTCGCCGCCGGCGGCATGCCGTACGCGCGGATCGACCCCGACACCGCAATGAACAAGTACAGCTGGAACGCCGCGCTGCGCGCGAGCGGGGCCGTGCTCGCGGCTGTCGACGCGGTGATGGCAGGCGAGATGGAAAACGCATTTTGCGCCGTGCGCCCGCCGGGCCACCACGCGTGCCATGACCACGCGATGGGCTTTTGCATCTTCAACAGCATCGCTGTCGGCGCGCGGTATGCGTTGCGGCGTCACGGCCTGCAACGCGTCGCCATCGTCGACTTCGACGTTCACCACGGCAACGGCACCGAGGACATCCTCTCGGGCGACGAGCACGTGCTGATGGTCAGCTTCTTCCAGCACCCGTTCTACCCGTACAGCGGCAGCGAAGGTGCGGCGAGCAACATGGTGAACCTGCCCGTGCCGGCCTACACGCGGGGCTTGGCGATCCGCGAGCTGATCGACGTCGCATGGATGCCGAGGCTGGAGGAATTCAAGCCGGAGATGATCTTCATCAGTGCGGGCTTCGACGCGCACCGCGAAGATGACCTTGGGCAACTGGGGCTCGTGGAGGCCGACTACCGGTGGATCACGATGAAGATCAAGGAGATCGCCCGCAAGTACGCGAAGGGGCGCATCGTCTCGTCGCTGGAAGGCGGCTACAACCTCGACGCTCTGGGGCGCAGTGTCGAGGCGCATGTCAGGGCGCTGGCCGACATTTGAATCGAGGTTCGAGATGAAGAACGACACTGCAGTCACCGATGCCGTCCTGTACGAACGCGACAGCCGCGGCGTGATCACGCTCACGATGAACCGGCCGGCGAATTTCAATGCGCTGTCCGAAGAGATGCTCGCTGCATTGCAGGCGGCGCTCGACCGCGTGAAGGACGACGGCGACGCGCGGGCCGTGATCATCGCGGGCGCGGGCAAGGCTTTCTGCCCGGGGCACAACCTCAAGGAGATGAGCGACAACGCCTCGCTCGATTACTACCGCAAGCTCTTCGACCAGTGCAGCCGCGTGATGCTCACGATCCTGAAGCTGCCGCTGCCGGTGATTGCACGTGTGCACGGCATTGCAACGGCGGCGGGTTGCCAGCTCGTCGCGCAGTGCGATCTGGCGGTGGCATCGACTGACGCGAAATTCGCCGTGAGCGGCGTGAGCTACGGCTTGTTCTGCTCGACACCGAGCGTGCCGCTGCTGCGCAACGTGCCGCCGAAGCATGCGATGGAAATGCTCGTCACCGGCGAATTCATCACCGCGCAACAGGCGATGGAGCGCGGGCTCGTGAATCGAGTCGTTCCGCCGGACCAGCTCGATGCGGAAATCGAAAAACTGGTCACGAGCATCCTCGACAAGCCGCGCACCGCCATCGCGATGGGCAAGGATCTTGTCTATCGCCAGCGCGAGATGGGCATCGAGGCGGCCTATCAGCTTGCAGGGCAGGTGATGGCCGTGAACATGATGGACTCCTGCGCGCAGGAAGGCTTCAAGGCGTTCACGCAGAAGCGCAAGCCGGCGTGGAAGCCTTGATCGGTCACCGGCGCAGGCCGGGGTCGATGGCGATGGATGCAGCGCGATATATCGACCGCCAACGACCCCGGCCTGCGCCGGGGTGACAAAAACAAATGATCGATCTCGATAAATTGATCCGCGACTTGGGCCACCCCGGCGTGCCTTGGGAAATCGCCGCCCTCGCGGGCTGCCTGCTACTCGCCTACGCGATCTGCTGGCTCATGGGTCGGCGCATTGCGGGCGATTCGGTGTGGTTCGGGCGGGCGGTTGTCGATGGCGTCTTGTTCCCGCTGCTCGCAGTGGCGTTCACTTACGGCGCCTTCCTGCACTTCGCGCCGAAGCAGCCCGCCGCCGTGCTGCGCATCGCATTGCCCGTGCTGATCTCGCTGGCGGGCATTCGCTTTTTCGCGCGCGTGCTCACGGTGGTGCTCCCGAACTCGGGCTTCGCGCGCCTGATGGAGCGCATGTTCTCATGGCTCGCGTGGATCGCGGCGGTGCTTTGGATCCTGGGCCTCGCGCCCGAGGTGATGGACGACATGGAGTCCATCTACTTCGCTTTCGGCAAGACGAAGGTGTCGCTGCTCGCGATCGTGCAGGGCGTGCTGTCGTCGGCCGTGGTGATGGTGATCTCGTTGTGGATCTCGGCGACCATCGAGCGCAAGGTGCTCAGCGAAACGGTTGCGGACCTGTCGCTGCGCAAGGTCGCGGCCAACGCGATCCGCGCGGCGCTGCTGCTCGTCGGCCTGCTGTTTGCGCTGTCGGCGGTGGGCGTGGACCTCACTGCACTGTCGGTGCTTGGCGGCGCGGTGGGCGTGGGCCTGGGCTTCGGCCTGCAGAAGCTCGCATCGAACTACGTGAGCGGCTTCGTGATTCTCTTCGAGCGATCCTTGCGCATCGGCGACACGGTGAAGGTCGACAACTTCGAAGGCGTGGTCACGGACATCAAGACCCGCTACACGCTGATCCGCTCGAACAACGGGCGCGAATCCATCGTCCCCAACGAGAAAGTGATCACCGAGCGCATCGAGAATCTTTCGCTTGCCGATCCGCGCATCCTTCTTTCGACGGACGTCACGGTGGGCTACGACAGCGAGCCCGCGCAGGTGCAGAAGATTTTGACCGGCGCGGCGCTGGCCGCCAAGCGCGTGCTGAGGGAGCCCGCGCCGGTTGCGCACCTCGTCAAGCTGGGCGCCGACGGCCTGGACTTCTCGCTGTTCTTCTGGATCGACGACCCGGTGAACGGCCAGCTCAACGTGAAGTCGGAAGTGAACCTCGGCGTGCTGCGCGGTCTGCAGGAAGCGGGCATCGAGATCCCGTTCCCGCAGCGGGTGGTGCACGTCACCTCATCAGCGACGGCAGCCACAGGCTCAATTGCGGAAATGCGATGAGAAGCGCGAGCATGATGACAAGCACGAACACGAAGGGCCAGCAGCCGCGGTAGATGGCGCCCAGCCCCACGCCGGGCAGCAGCGCGTTCAGAACGAACATGTTCATGCCCACGGGCGGCGAGATGAGGCCGATCTGCACGACCATCACGATCAGCACGCCGAACCAGATCGGGTCGTAGCCCAGCGACGTGATCACCGGGAAGAAAAGCGGAATGGTGAGCAGCACCATCGTGAGTTCTTCCATCACCGTGCCCAGCACCACATAGATCAGCATCATCGCGATCACCACCATGGTCGGCGACAGGCCGCTGCCGGTGATGAGCTCCTTCAGGTCGCTGGGCATGGACGTGAAATTCACGAAATTCGCGAAGACGGTCGCGGCAATGAGCAGCGTGAAGAGCATTGCCGTGGTGCGCGCGGATTCGAGCAGCACCTCGAAGAGGATGCGCCACGTGAGGCGCCTGCGTGCCAGCGCGAAAAGGAAGGCGCCCGCCGCGCCGAAGCCCGCACCCTCCGTGGCCGTGAAGAAGCCGCCATAGATGCCGCCGAGCACGACGATCACCAGCACCAGCACACCCCAGATACCTCGCAATGCGATCCATCTTTCGCGCCATGTGCTGCGCTCGCCGGCTGGCGCGTGCGCCGGATCGCGCCATGTCATCCAGACGACGCCCATCATCATCATCGCGGCGCTCAGCACGCCGGGGATCACGCCGGCGGCGAACAGCTTGCCGATGTTCGTCTCGGTGATGATCCCGTAGATCACCATGATGGTGGACGGCGGGATCATGATGCCCAGCGTGCCGCCCGCGGCGATCACGCCCATCGACATCTCATCGCTGTAGCCCAGGCGGCTCATCGACGGGTAGGACACCTTGCCCATGGTCGCGGCAGTGGCGATGGAAGATCCGCAGATCGCGCCGAAGCCCGCGCAGGCTGCGATCGTCGCGTGAGCGAGCCCGCCGCGAACATGGCCGATGAAAGCGTACGCGGCCTGGAACAACTCCTGCGCCAGGCCCGCACGCGCCACGAAGTTGCCCATCAGGATGAACAGCGGGATGACCGAGAGCGTGTAGGCAAAACCGGTCTCGTACACCACCTGCGCGACGCTCGCCAGGGCAGGGTGCAGGCCGCGCATGTACGCCATGCCCGCAAGCCCGACGACGCCCATCGAGAACGACAGCGGAACGCGAAGGATCGCGAAGAAAAAGACCAGCCCGAAGCCGACGAGGGCTTCGATCACAGGGCGGTTCCCTCGCCCTCGGCAGGCTCGGGTGCAGGCCGGAATACGAGCGCGATATGCACGAGCCCGGCCAGCGCGCACAGCACAGCCATGCCGTAGATGAAAGGTGCCTTGGGTATGCTCAATTGCGCCGTGGTCTCACCGCTCGCGGCGAAGTCTCCGGCCGTGCCCCACATGAGCCACGCGAGCGCGAGAAGGAGCACCGCCAGCAGCAGGTTGATGAGCGCCTTCTGCACACGCAGCACGGAAGCGGGCAGGTACGGGTCCAGCGAATCGAACAGCACGTGCTCCCCGCGCAGCGAGACCAGCGGCAGCGACGCGAAGATGACGACGACCATCAGAAGCTCCGTCATCTCCAGCGACCCGGGAATGGAGTTGTCCGCGAACTTGCGGCCCAGCACGTCGAAGAACGTGAGGGCCATGATCGCGAACAGGGCCGCGGCGCCCAGCAGGCCGCAGGCGAGCTCGATCGCTTTGCGCGTCACTTCTGCTGCTTCGCGATCTCGGCGCGGAAATCCGCCAGCACCTTCTCGGGGTTCTTCAGGCCCTTGGCTTCAGCTTCCTTCGCCCACGCTTTTTCGAGCGGGGTGGTGCGCGCCTTCACGTCGGCGACGAACTTCGCGTCGGCTTTGATCACCTGCACGTTGTTGGCCTGCATGAGCGCATACGCGCGCAGGTCCGCCTTGTCCCAGTGGCGCCCGATCATGCGGGCCGCGATCTCGCCCGAGGCGGAATCCACCGCCTTCTTCTCCTCGGGCGTGAGCTTGTCGTACTTCGCCTGGTTCATGATCAGCGCGAAGCTGGTGTTGTACAGGCCGCCGGGGAAGGTGGTCGCGTACTTGATCACCTTGTCGATCTTGAAGGACTCGATCGATTCGGCGGGAAAGAGAGTGCCGTCCATCACGCCGGACGACAGCAGCTCATACGAGTCCGGTGCGGGCTTGAGCGTCACGTTCATGTTCAGCGCTTTCGCGATGTCGTTCAC
>DATJJL010000428.1:0-9929 GCA_035492155.1 Ramlibacter sp.
CTCGTGAACACGCTGGGCAAGATGCCGGCCGATCTCTTCGCCGAGTTCGACCACACGGCCCGCGAAGACTTGCCCGCCGGCGACGTGAAGTACCACCAGGGCTTCAGCTCCGACGTGACGACGGCCGGCGGTCCGGTGCACCTGTCGCTCGCTTTCAACCCGTCGCACCTGGAGATCGTGAACCCGGTCGTCGAAGGCTCGGTGCGCGCGCGCATGGACCGCCGCGACGACACGCGCGGCCAGCAGGTGCTGCCGGTGCTCGTTCACGGCGACGCGGCGATCGCGGGGCAGGGCGTGGTGCAAGAGACGCTCGCACTTGCAGAAACGCGCGGCTACTACACCGGCGGCACGGTGCACATCGTCATCAACAACCAGATCGGCTTCACGACATCGGACCCGCGCGATTCGCGCTCCACGCTGTATTGCACCGACATCGTGAAGATGATCGAAGCACCGGTGCTGCACGTGAACGGCGACGATCCGGAAGCCGTGGTGCTCGCGACGCAGCTCGCGCTCGAGTACCGCATGGAGTTCAACAAGGACGTCGTCGTCGACATCGTCTGCTTTCGCAAGCTCGGTCACAACGAGCAGGACACACCGGCGCTCACGCAGCCGCTGATGTACAAGAAGATTGCCCAGCATCCCGGCACGCGCAGGTTGTACGCGGACAAGCTCGCGGCCCAGGGCCTGGGCGAATCGCTGGGTGACGACATGGTCAAGGCGTATCGAGCAGCGATGGATTCGGGAAAGCACACGATCGACCCGGTGCTGACCAATTTCAAGAGCAAGTACGCCGTCGACTGGACGCCGTTCCTCAACAAGAAGTGGACCGACAACGCCGACACCGCGATCCCCATGGCCGAATGGAAGCGGCTGGCGGATCGCATCACCACCGTGCCCGCGAATTTCACCGTGCACCCGCTCGTGAAGAAGG
Organism: Ramlibacter sp.; assembly: GCA_035492155.1. Taxonomy (GTDB): domain Bacteria; phylum Pseudomonadota; class Gammaproteobacteria; order Burkholderiales; family Burkholderiaceae_C; genus Ramlibacter. The sequence goes on from DATJJL010000428.1 coordinate 935, forward strand.
TGCTCGACGATCGCGCAGCAATGGGCCGTGGCGACATCAACGTCGACTGGGGCATGGGCGAGCACATGGCGTTCGCGTCGCTGGTCGCGAGCGGCTACCCGGTGCGTTTGTCCGGCGAGGATGTCGGCCGAGGCACGTTCACGCACCGCCACGCCGTGCTGCACGACCAGAACCGGGAGAGATGGAGCGAGGGCACTTACCTGCCGCTGCAGAACGTTGCCGACAACCAGGCGCCTTTTACCTGCATCGACTCGATCCTGTCGGAAGAAGCCGTGCTCGGGTTCGAATACGGCTACGCATCGAACGATCCGCACACGTTCGTGATCTGGGAAGCGCAGTTCGGCGATTTCGCCAATGGTGCCCAGGTCGTGATCGACCAGTTCATCGCCTCGGGCGAGGTGAAGTGGGGCCGCGTCAACGGCATCACGCTGATGCTGCCGCACGGCTATGAGGGCCAAGGCCCCGAGCACAGCTCGGCGCGCCTCGAGCGCTTCATGCAGCTGTCTGCCGATCTCAACATGCAGGTGTGCCAGCCCACGACGGCCAGCCAGATCTTCCACCTGCTGCGCCGCCAGATGGTGCGCAACCTGCGCAAGCCGCTGATCATCATGACGCCGAAGTCGCTGCTGCGGCACAAGGACGCGACGTCGCCGCTTTCCGAATTCATTCGCGGCGGCTTCCAGACGGTGATCCCCGAGCACAAGGAACTCAACGCCGACAAGGTCAAGCGCCTCATCGTGTGCTCGGGCAAGGTCTATTACGACCTCGCGAAGAAGCGCGACGAAAAGGCTGACGAGAGCGTCGCGATCCTGCGCGTCGAGCAGCTCTATCCCTTCCCGCACAAGGTCTTCGCAGCGGAGCTGAAAAAGTACCCCAACGCGAACGAGATCGTGTGGTGCCAGGACGAGCCGCAGAACCAGGGCGCGTGGTTCTTCATCCAGCACAACATCCACGAGAACATGACCGAAGGGCAAAAGCTCGGGTATGCGGGCCGTCCCGCGTCGGCTTCTCCGGCGGTGGGTTACGCCCACCTGCACCAGGAGCAGCAAAAGGCGCTTGTGGATGCCGCGTTCGGCAAGCTCAAGGGCTTCGTCCTCACCAAATAAGTTCGCCAGGAAAAACAAAATGTCTCTCGTCGATGTGAAAGTGCCGCAGCTGTCGGAGTCTGTGGCGGAAGCAACGTTGCTCCAGTGGAAGAAGAAACCGGGCGAAGCCATCGCCCTCGATGAAATCCTCATCGAGATCGAAACCGACAAGGTCGTGCTCGAAGTGCCCGCGCCCGCCGCAGGCGTGATGAGCGAGATCGTGGCCGGCGACGGCGCGACCGTCGTGGCCGATCAAGTGATTGCAAGGATCGATACCGAAGGCAAGGCCTCGGCCGCTGCGCCCGCAGCAGCGAAGCCCGCAGCGGCTGCGCCGGCTCCTGCGCCTGCGCAAGCCGCGGCTGTCGCTGCAGGTGGTGCGAAGTCCGACATCGCAATGCCCGCCGCCGCGAAGATGATGGCCGACAACCAGCTCGCAGCAGGTTCAGTCGCGGGCACCGGGCGTGATGGCCGCGTGACCAAGGGCGACGTGATCGGCGCTCTCGCGGGTGGCGCGAAGCCGTCCGCAGCACCGGCAGCGATTCCGACCGGTGCGCCCGCCAAGGCGCTTCCGCAAGTTGCGGCACCCGTCGCCGCGCCCGATCTGGGCAACCGCCCCGAACAGCGCGTGCCGATGTCGCGTCTTCGCGCACGCGTTGCCGAGCGCCTGCTGCAATCGCAAAGCACCAACGCCATCCTCACGACGTTCAACGAAGTGAACATGGCCCCGGTGATGGAGATGCGCAAGAAGTTCCAGGAGAAGTTCGAGAAGGAACACGGCGTGAAGCTCGGCTTCATGTCCTTCTTCGTGAAGGCCGCTGTGCATGCGTTGAAGAAGTACCCGGTGATCAACGCGAGCGTCGACGGCAACGACATCGTCTACCACGGCTACTTCGACATCGGCATTGCGGTGGGATCGCCGCGGGGCCTGGTGGTGCCCATCATTCGCAATTGCGACCAGATGTCCTTCGCGGACATCGAAAAGAAGATTGCCGAATTCGGCGCGAAGGCGCGCGACGGCAAGCTGGGCATCGAGGAGATGACCGGCGGCACGTTCTCCATCTCCAACGGCGGCGTGTTCGGCTCGATGCTCTCGACGCCGATCATCAACCCGCCGCAATCCGCGATTCTCGGGGTGCATGCGACGAAGGACAGGGCCGTGGTCGAGAACGGGCAGATCGTCATCCGCCCGATGAACTACCTGGCCATGAGCTACGACCACCGCATCATCGACGGCCGCGAAGCCGTGCTGGGGCTGGTCGCGATGAAGGAAGCGCTGGAAGATCCTTCGCGTCTCCTGTTCGATATCTGACGACTCTTGTCATGCCGGGCTCGACCCGGCATCCAGCGGCTTGGAAGACGCTGGATTGCGGGTCAAGCCCGCAATGACGCATAACGGAAAAGAAGATGACCAAACAATTTGACGTCGTCGTCATCGGCGGCGGCCCTGGCGGCTACATTGCCGCGATCCGCGCGGCGCAGCTGGGCTTCAACACCGCCTGCATCGACGAGTGGAAGAACAAGGACGGCAAGCCGGCGCTCGGCGGCACATGCACGAACGTCGGCTGCATTCCGTCGAAGGCGCTTCTGCAATCATCGGAACACTTCGAGCACGCCGGCCAACACTTCGCCGAGCACGGCATCAAGATGACCGGCATGACGCTGGACGTCGCCACGATGCTCGCGCGCAAGGACACCGTCGTGAAGCAGAACAACGACGGCATCCAGTTCCTCTTCAAGAAGAACAAGGTGACGTTCTTCCATGGACGCGGCTCGTTCGTGAAAACCAGCGACGGCGGCTACGAGATCAAGGCCGGCGAAGAAGCGATCACGAGCAAGCACGTCATCGTTGCGACGGGCTCGAACGCGCGTGCGCTGCCGGGTGTTCCGTTCGACGAAGACGCGATCCTGTCGAACGACGGCGCGCTGAGCATCCCGGGCGTGCCGAAGAAGCTGGCGCTCATCGGCTCGGGCGTGATCGGCCTGGAGATGGGTTCGGTGTGGCGGCGCCTGGGCGCCGAAGTAACCGTGCTCGAAGCATTGCCGACTTTCCTGGGCGCCGTCGACGAGCAGATCGCCAAGGAAGCGAAGAAGGCTTTCGACAAGCAGGGCCTGAAGATCGAGCTGGGCGTGAAGGTCGGTGAGATCAAGAAGTCGAAGTCGGGTGTTTCCATCGCATATGCGAATGCGAAGGGCGAAGAGCAGAAGCTCGAAGTCGACAAGCTGATCGTCTCGATCGGCCGCGTGCCGAACACCACAGGGCTCAACGCCGATGCAGTGGGCCTGAAGCTCGACGAGCGCGGCGCCATCGTTGTCGACGACCAGTGCAAGACCAACCTGCCGAACGTCTGGGCGATTGGCGATGTCGTGCGCGGGCCGATGCTCGCGCACAAGGCCGAGGAAGAGGGTGTTGCGGTGGCGGAGCGCATCGCGGGCCAGCACGGTCACGTCAACTTCAACACGATTCCCTGGGTGATCTACACGCACCCAGAGATCGCGTGGGTGGGCCAGACCGAACAGCAGCTCAAGGCCGCAGGCGTGAAGTACAAGGCAGGCACGTTCCCCTTCATGGCGAACGGCCGTGCGCGGGCGCTGGGCGACACCACCGGGATGGTGAAATTCCTCGCCGATGCGACCACCGACGAAATCCTGGGCGTGCACATCGTCGGCCCGATGGCCAGCGAGCTGATTTCCGAAGCGGTCGTCGCGATGGAGTTCCGCGCGTCGAGCGAGGACATCGCCCGCATCTGCCACGCGCATCCGTCGCTGTCGGAAGCGACGAAGGAAGCGGCGCTGGCTGTCGACAAACGCACACTGAATTTCTAAGCGGTGCAACAGCACGTGCCCTCGGTTCGCGAAGTCTATGAAACCGAGCTGGCCGCGCGCGGCTACGCAGCCGACCCTGCGCAACTGCGCGCGATCGACGCTCTCGATCGCTGCGCGCGCGAGTGGGGCGAGTACAAGGAGCAGAGCTCCAATGTCCTCAAGAAGCTGATCAACCGGCCGGAGATCCCACGCGGTGTGTATATGTACGGCGGCGTCGGGCGGGGCAAGAGCTTCCTGATGGATTGCTTTTTTACCGCCGTGCCTCTCGTGCGCAAGACGCGGCTGCACTTCCACGAGTTCATGCGCGAGGTGCACCGCGAGCTTGCGGAACTGCAAGGCACCGTGAATCCGCTGGACGCGCTGGGCGAGCGCATCGCCAAGCGATATCGGCTGATCTGCTTCGACGAGTTCCACGTCGCGGACATCACGGACGCGATGATCCTGCACCGTTTGCTCGATGCGCTTTTCGACAACGGCGTCGGCTTCGTCACGACTTCGAACTTCAGGCCCGACGACCTCTACCCGAACGGGCTTCATCGCGACCGCGTCCTTCCCGCGATTGCGCTGCTGAACGAAAAGCTCGAAGTGATCAACGTCGACAACGGCGTCGACTACCGGGCCCGCACGATGGAGAACGTGAAGATCTATCACACGCCGCTCGGTCCGCAGGCGGATGCGGAGATGAACCAGGCCTTCACACAGCTGGCCGAATCCCGTGACGAAGACCCGACGCTGCACATCGAGTCGCGCGAGATTCGTGCGCGCCGCAAGGCGGGCGGCGTGGTGTGGTTCGACTTCAAGACGCTCTGCGGCGGCCCGCGCTCGCAGAACGACTATCTCGAGATCGCAACTCAGTTTCACACGGTGTTGCTGTCGGACGTGCCGCAGATGCCGCCTCGCATGGCATCGGAAGCTCGGCGATTCACCTGGCTCGTCGACGTGCTTTACGATCGGCGCGTGAAGTTGATCATGTCCGCCGCCGTGCCTCCCGAGGCGTTGTACTCGGAGGGCCCGCTCTCGCATGAGTTTCCGCGCACGGTGTCGCGGTTGACCGAAATGCAATCGGCGGAGTTCCTGGGACTGCAGCACCGCATGGTGGATACGAGCCTGACATGAAATTCCTGTCTTTTCGGCGGCCTCTGCGAACCTTCGCGATCTCTGCGTTCGGCTGTTTGGTTTTCGTCGCTTACGCTCAGGACGACGCGTCCGTCGCCGCCGAGCGCGCACGCTTGAAGGACGCGCGCGAGAAGGTCGAAGCGCAGTACGTCGCCGAAGAAAAGGCCTGCTACGGCAAGTTCGCCGTCAACGATTGCCTGGCGAAAGCGCGTGCGAAGCGGCGGGAGACGCTGGGTGATTTACGGCGGCAGGAGATCGCGCTGAACGACGCCGAGCGCAAGCGCAAGGCGGCGGAGCGGCAGCGCTCGATCGAAGAGCGCAATACGCAGCAGCGCGAGCGCGACAGCGCCGGGCAGCAGTCGCAATCGCAGCAGGACAGGGCCTTGCACGCCAACGAACGCGCTGCAAGCCGGGCAGCCCAAGCCGCGAGCGCCCCCGAGCGCGCGGCAGAACGCGAAAAGCAGGTGCGCGAAAAGGAAGCGCAGATGAAGGCATCTGCACGGCAACGCGAACAGGACGCCGCCACGGCTGCGAAGGAACACGACAAGCGCGTCGTGGAGGCGAAGGAACACGCCGACAAGCTCAAGGAGCGCGAGGCGCAGCGCACAAAGCCGCCGGCAAGTGCGCTGGCAGATCCGAATTAAGGCCCTATGGCGCGGCGCCGGAACTCGACGAGCTCGAACTTGAGCTTGACGAACTGGAACTGGAACTGGAGCCGGCCATTGCCGACCGATCCTTGTCGTCTTGCGCGGCTCTAGCGGCCAGCACATCGCGAACGGCGCCGGCCAGCGGGTTTGTTAGCAGTTTGGCTGCCTCCAATCTGCATCGGAGGTTGTCCGCCTCGCCCATGGGGAGACGAGCGACCTGCGTCTCCAGTTCGTAGCGAAAAGCACGAACCGCATCCGGACCGCACCACTCCGATAGTCCCAGCACTGCCGTGGTCAGGGTGGTCATGCATTGTTCAATAGATCCGCCTTCATGCAGGAAGCTGGTCAGCACGGTTTGTACGAGTCCGTAGTACTGCCACACGACGTCGTCATCGTCTTCTGAAGACTGACCCTCGCGCCCGATCGAGACATGCGTTGGAGTCTTCTCGTTTCTGATGTTCCTCTCCAACTCGAAGCAAAAGAGTTGAACAAGAAGCTTCCGCGCGAGGCTATTCTTGATTGCTTCGGGAGTTGGCGGGGCTCGGCCCATCTCCATTTCGTTGACGCGAAAACTCATCTCGTCGACATCGACGGCTGCTTTCTTTGCTTTGGCAACCAGGTTCGCGAGCGGAAGAAAAAGGCGAGAAGCTCCGAGGGTGCCCCAGGTGACCTTGCGCGAACTCAATTTCGCCACTCTGCCGGACCATAGCTCCAACTCGGCTTTGTTTTGGGTTTCCTTGGGATTCGAGGGAGCGTACGGTTGGGGGACGGAAATCGAAGGCGGCGAGAAATAAGCGTCGCGCGCGGCAATCAGGTCCTGAAGCTTTGCATTCAACTCGGGCCGATCCTGGTAGGTCTGGATCAACTCGAGAACGTAAATCAGGTTTTGCGCCGGGACATATTCCGCGATCAACCGGATCAGTTCGGACGGAAATTGAAGCGACGCCGTCGATCGGGCGAGCGTTGACGTTGGGCCCGCTGCCGGACCGATCGCAGTATTGGTCAAGTCAAGATGCGGGACCGCGTCTGCGCTGACTTTCGGGCTGATCAGCGGAGTCGATGGCGGCGTATTTCTCGGAGTGCCCGTGGGGCTGCGCGAAGGTGCTGTCATGTTCTTCCTGGAGTTGCGCTGGCACGAATGGCCAGCCCAGGATTGGTAACAGCAGCCGCGCCCGGGTTCCGAGCGCAGGCCTCACCCTACTTCAAGACTCGAGCGGCTCGAGCTTGACGATCACGAGCGACATGTTGTCGCCGCCGCCGTGCCCGCGCGAGCGGGCCTTCTCGATCAGGAATTCGCTCGCCTCGCGCGGCGAGAGCGACGAAAGCACCGAGCCCAATTCGGTCGGGCTGAAGTAATGCCAGATGCCGTCGCTGCAGCACATCAACACGTCGCCCGGCTTGAGCTGCGAGATGAAGTGATGCGTGGCGGGCGGATCGTCTTCGGCGCCCAGGCATCCCATCAGGATGTTGGACTGCGGGTGCACGTTGGCTTCTTCTTCGGTGAGTTCGCCGCGGTCCACCAGCGTCTGCACGTACGAATGGTCCATCGTGCGCGAGACGAGCTTGCCGCTGTGGAAGTGATAGATGCGCGAATCGCCGGCATGGATCCAGTGGCAGTCGCCGGCCGGATTGATGATGAAGCCCGCGACCGTGCTGTGCGGCTCCTGCTCCGAGGAGATCGCCGTCAGTTTGATGACGATGTGCGCCTCCTGCACCATCTGCTTGAGCACCTGGCCCGCGTCGTCGTGATCGGGAGAGTAGCGATCGAACAGCTGCTTGGCGGTGAGCATCACCTGGTCGGATGCCTTGCGGCCGCCGCTTCGGCCGCCCATGCCGTCGGCGACGATCGCAAGCACGCAGCCCGGCACGCGAGGGTGGGAGATCAGTGCGACCTGATCCTGCTGGTATTCGCGGTCCCCCTTGTGGATCCCTGTCGATGCCGTGAGGCGATAACCCTTGGTGGCCATGCGTGCAATCGCTGGAGAAAGACGTATTATCAGCTTAGCCGATCCGAGGCCCCATAACATTGGAATCGAACCTGCATTCGCCCGAGAGGCGTCTGATCGAGTTGCGGATCGAACACGCCGACCTGGATGCACTCATCGACAAGGCGAGCCAGGAGCAACCCGTCGACGAACTGATGATGCGACGCCTCAAGAAGCGCCGCCTGTTGCTGCGCGACCTGATCGCCAAGCTCGAACTCGACCTAGATCCGAAGGAACCGGCCTGAATTGACTCACCCCCGAAGCGCCTGCGGCGCCTCCCCCTCAAGGGGGCGCAACCAGCGGCCCGGCAAAGCCGGTTCCGCGGCTGCCCCGAATCGGTCCGGCACAAAACCGTTATTTAGCTGATGTCCCTCGAACAGCCAGTGCGCGAAGCGTTCGCAGTGGGCGGCGTGCTCGCGCGCGCGGCCGATCAATTCATGCCTCGCACGGGGCAGACGGAAATGGCCGTTGCCGTGGCGCGCACGATCGAGAGCGGCGGAGCGCTCGTGGTCGAGGCGGGCACGGGTGTCGGCAAGACGTTTTCGTACCTCGTGCCTGCGTTGCTTTCGGGCGAACGAGTGCTGCTGTCCACGGCGACGAAGAATTTGCAGGACCAGTTGTTCGGCCGCGATTTGCCGCGCCTCGTCGAATCGCTGGGCCTGCCGGTGCGCACCGCGTTGCTCAAAGGCCGCGCGAGCTACCTGTGCCTGCATCGCATGGAAGTCGCGCGCCACGACACGACATTCGTCGATCGTGCATCGATGCGCTCGCTCGCCAAGATCGAGCAGTGGGCGCAAAGCACGCGCACCGGCGACCTGGCGGAGTTGCCGGGCCTGGACGAACGTTCGCCCCTGATCCCGCTCGTCACGTCCACGCGCGAAAACTGCCTCGGTTCGCAGTGCCCGAAGTTCCGGCAATGCCATGTGAACCAGGCACGCAAGGAGGCGCTCGCGGCGGACGTCGTCGTGATCAATCACCACTTGTTCTTCGCCGATCTCGCGGTGCGCGAATCCGGCATGGCCGAGCTGCTGCCAACGGTGCGCGTTGCGATCTTCGACGAGGCGCACCAGCTCAATGAAACCGGCGTGCAATTCCTCGGCACGCAGCTCACCACCGGGCAGTTGCTGGATCTTGCGCGCGACACGCTCGCGACGGGATTGCAATTCGCGCGAGGGCTGGTCGATTGGCAAACCGTCGTGTCGTCACTGGAGCGTGCAGCACGCGAGCTTCGGCTGGCCGTTGGGAAAACGGCCCCGGGCGCGCGACTGCGTTGGGTCGATGAATCGCCGGAAGGCGTTCGCGCAGACGCATGGAACGAATCGCTGGCTGTCCTCAGAGA
>DATJJL010000429.1:0-14271 GCA_035492155.1 Ramlibacter sp.
TGGCCCACCGGCGAATTCGGCGCGATGGGGCTGGAAGGCGCGGTGAAGCTCGGCTTTCGCAAGGAGCTCCAGGCGGCAGCACCGGGCGAGGAGCGCGACGCCCTTTTTCGCAAGCTCGTGGCCCAGCAGTACGACAACGGCCAGGCGATGAACATGGCCGCGACTTTGGAGATCGACGCCGTCATCGACCCGGCCGACACGCGCGCGTGGCTCGTGCGTGGGCTCGCATCGTCGACCGGCAAGCCCAGGCGGCGCACGAGGTTCATCGACACGTGGTGATCAGTGCTCCGGCCGTTTGAGCCGGTTGCGCTCCTCGTGGAGCCAGTGCTTCATCGCGCTGTGCGCGCCTTCGCCGCTGCGGCCCTGGCGGGCATCGGGTTGCAGCGGGTCGTCGGGCGCAAGGTCGGCTGTCTCATCAGCGGACAACTCTTCGGGTTCGAGCTCTTTCTTCATTCGCGGCGGATTCTAGAAGCCGTGTGGCTCAGCCGCATGCGACAGCCGCAACAAGCCGCAATTCATGGGCTTGCCTGTGGCGGATCGCCGTGACTGAGCCGTTTGCAGTATTCGAGCATCGCTGCGAGATCGGTCTTGTCGAACACCGCGTCGGCGCCGAGTTCGACGCAGCGGTTGCGCACGCCCGGCGACGCATAAGCGCTGAACACGACGACCTTGCCCTCGCGCGATGTCTTGCGGCAACGCGCGATGACGCCCAGCCCCGCGCCCTGTTCGAGCAGCAGGTCGATGATGGCCAGATCCCAACTGCCCGAGTTCTCCTCGAGCCAGAAATTGGCCTCGGCTTCCGTGCCTGCCTCGCCGACGAAAGCGAAGCCTTGACCCGCGAGCACGTCGGCCAACAGCCGACGAGTCTTGCTCGAGTCATCCACCAGGAACACCCTGATGTCCATGCCGTCTCCTCTCGGCTGCAATGCAGGCGATTAAGCGGCGCGAAGATTCGCGCGTCTGTAGGACGGTGACTACGGATGAGCCGGTTACAACTGCACGCGCGTGCCGAGCTCGATCACGGCGTTGCTCGGGATGCCGAAGTAATCGACGGCGCGTCCGCAATTGCGCGACATCGCTTCGAACAGGTTCTGCCGCCACCGTGCCATTCCGCCCTTGCCGCGCGGCACCACGGTCTCGCGACTGAGGAAAAACGAGGTGGCGAACGGATCGATCGGCAGGCCGTGACCCGCACAGAGCGCGAGTGCAGCAGGCACGTCGGGCTTGTCCATGAAGCCGAAGTGCAGCGTGACCTGCCAGAAGCCGCGGCCCATGTCCTCCACTTCGCAGCGGCGCGAGTCGGGAACGAAAGGCTCTTCGCGAAAGCGCACCGTGAGCACGACATTGCGTGCGTGCAGCACGAGGTTGTGCTTCATGTTGTGCAGCAGCGCCTGCGGCACCACCTTCGGCTCGGCCGAAAGAAAAATCGCAGTGCGATCCACCCGCGTGATCTCATCCATGGTCAAACCCTTCAGGAAGTCCGGAAGATCGAGCAGCTCCGCGCGCAGCGTCTCGTGCAGCAACTCGCGTCCCCGGTTCCACGTCGTCATGAGCAGCAGGAACACGGCGGCGAGCGCCACCGGGAACCAGCCGCCCTCCATGAACTTCGTCGAGCACGAGATGACCAGCAGCAGGTCCAGCGCGATGAAAAAGGCAGTGGCACCCACCGAAATCCACATGGGATAGCCCCACGCGCGGCGCACGACGAAGTACGTGAGCACCGTGGTGATGAGCATGGTGCCCGTGACGGCGATGCCATAAGCGGATGCCATCGCCGACGAATTGCCGAAGCCGACGCACGCAAGCGCCACCGCAACGAGAAGGAACCAGTTCACCGCGGGCACGTAGATCTGGCCGCGCTCGTGCGCCGACGTATGGACGATATGCATGCGCGGCAGCAAACCGAGCTGGATCGCCTGCTGCGTGAGCGAGTAGGCACCCGAGATCACGGCCTGCGACGCGATGATCGTCGCCGCCGTTGCAAGGACCACAGCCGGGATCAGCATCGCCGCGGGGAACGCGTGAAAGAAGGGGTTGTCGAGCGCTTTCGCGTCGCGCAGCAGCAGTGCGCCCTGGCCCGCGTAGTTGAGCGCCAGCGCGGGCAGCACAAGGCCCGTCCAGGCGATGCGGATCGGCTTCTTGCCGAAGTGGCCCATGTCGGCATAGAGCGCCTCCGCGCCGGTGATCGCGAGCACGACGGCGCCGACGGCCAGGAAAAGGCCCCAGCCGCGCTCGGCGAGAAAACGCCATGCGTGGCGCGGATCGATCGCCTCGAGGATCTGGGGTGCCTGCGCGACCTGCCACACGCCCACCGCGCCGATCACGATGAACCACACGATCACGACCGGGCCGAACGATTTGCCGACGGTCGCGGTGCCGTGCCGCTGCACGAGGAACAGCCCCGCAAGAATGCCGATCGACACAGGCAGCACCCAGGGCTTGAGCGCGGGCGTGACGACCTCCAGGCCTTCGACGGCGCTCAGCACGGAGATGGCCGGCGTGAGCACGCTGTCGCCGTAGAAAAGGCAGGCGCCGAACGCACCCGCAAGCAGCAGCCGCCGGCGCAGTGCCGGCTTGCCGTGCGCGGTGCTTGTCGCCAGGGCGAGCAGCGCCATGATGCCGCCTTCGCCGTGGTTGCTCGCGCGCATGATGAGAAGCACGTACTTGAGCGTGACGACCAGCATCAGCGCCCAGAAGACGACCGACACCGCGCCGACGAGCGTCTGCGCATTCATCGGCACGCCGGTGGTTGGCGAAAAGATTTCCTTGATCGTGTAGAGCGGGCTGGTGCCGATGTCGCCATAGACGACGCCGAGCGCGGCGATGGTCAGCGCCGCGGTGCCGTGGCGCTTCAGGGGTTCATCCAGCCGCAGTTCGGCCGGGATCGCGGGGGTATGCATGGGAAGCGTTGTCCCACCCCCCGCATAAAAAGCGCATAAACGCCCGGAAAGAACGCGTCAGTGCAAGAGCCACGCGAGCGCCACGTCGCGATCGGGGAACAGCCGCAGGTCCAGGCCCAGCCGACGCGCCTCGCGTTCGACCACGCCGCTGATCTTGTAGGCGTCGATGACGAGCGCCACCTTCTTCAGCCCGGCGAACTGGGTGGCCATCAGCGCACCGACCGCGCGGCGGTCCGCCTCCCCCAGATAGCCGAGCAGGCCGAACAGGTCGAGCAACAGGCGATCGCCCGTGCGCGTCCCAAGCTCGCGGTTCAGGTTCGTGAGCATCGTCTCCCAGGCATGCATCGACACGAGGCCTTCCACACGGCCTTCGATGTGCGTTTCGCGATCGATCAGTTCTACCCTCAAGATTGTTTTCCCTTCATTCGTCCGCCAGCCGGTAGCCCACGCCCAGCTCCGTGAGCAGGTAGCGCGGCTGCGCGGGATCGTCCTCGATTTTCGCGCGAAGGTGGCCCATGTAGATGCGCAGGTAATGCAACTGGTCCACCTGGTCGCTGCCCCACACGTCGGCGAGCAGCTGCCTGTGCGTGAGCACTTTGCCCGGCGCGCGCGCGAGGCGCTCGAAAAGCTTGTATTCGATGGGCGTGAGATGCAGCGCCTCGCCGCGGCGTGCGAGCCCGTGCGCTTCGCGATCGAACACGAGATCGCCGATGCGAAGAAGACTCGCCGGTGGCGGCGCGGCGCTGGCACGCCGCAGCATCGCCCGCACGCGCGCGATCAGTTCGCCGACGCCGAAGGGCTTCGTCAGGTAATCGTCGGCCCCGGCGTCCAGTGCGGCGATCTTCTCGGGTTCCTGCGCACGTGCGGAGAGCACGAGGATCGGCAGCACATGGTCCGGGCGCAGGCTGCGGATGAGGCTCACGCCGTCTTCGTCGGGCAGCCCGAGATCGAGGATGAGAAGCTGCGGCACGCGCGCGCGCACCTCGTCTCGCGCGGCCGCCGCCGTGCTGCACGCGCGCGGCTTCATGCCTTCGGCGCTCAGGCTGGCGGCAACGAACTGCGCGATGGAGCTGTCGTCCTCGACGATCAGGATGTCGCTCGTCATTCGGCTGCCTTCATCGCTTCGTCCGCCGGCAGGTCGATCCGGAATTCCGTGCCGGGCTCGCAACGCCGCGCTGCGATCCGCCCGCCATGCGCTTCGACCACGAGCTTGCAGATCGCCAGGCCCAGCCCTGCCGTGCCCGCGCGGCCATCGCCGCCCTGGCGATAAGGCTCGAAGAGCGCGGCGGCGTCTTCGCCCGGCAGGCCCTCGCCGCTATCGCGCACCGCGATGAAGACGCCTTCGCGGCTGCGCCCGGCCGCGATCTCGACGCGCGCCTCGCCCGGCGAATGGCGCACCGCGTTGTCGACGAGGTTGGTGATCGCCTGCGCCAGCAGCGCCGCCTCGGCCCTCACCGGCGGCAGCGACGGCGTGACGCGCAACTGCAATCGCGCATCGGGCCAGCGCTGGCGCAGGCGCGCGAGCGTCGCCCCCAACACTTCCTCGACCGATTCCCACTCGAGACGCAGCTGCGCATGCGGCTGCGACAGGCGCGCGATCTGCAGCACGTTGTCGGCCATGGAGGCAAGGTCACGCGTCTCGTCCTCGATGTTGGACAGCAGGCGGTCGCGCTGCGCAGGCGGCAGGTGTTCGGCCTGCGTGCGCAGCGTGGTCGCCGTGCCGAGGATGCCGGCCAGCGGAGTTCGCAAGTCGTGCGAGAGTGATGCGAGCAATGTATTGCGCGCCGCTTCGGCGCGCGCCGCGTCTTCGGCGGCGCGTGCTGCGGCCGAGGCGCGCTCGCGTTCGATCGACAAGCCAACCTGCCGCGCGAGCGCGTTCCAGTGGTCCAGCAGTTGCGCGTCGGGCCTGTCGCTTGGATTCAACAGCACCTGCACGGCGCCCGTCGCTTCGCGGCGCGCAAAGGGCCCGCACCAAAACGGCAGGTCGGGCCAGTCGTCGCAGCCGCGGCCGAGCATGCGACCGTTCTCGACCGCCCAGCGCACCGAGCCTTCGTGGAAAGGCGCGCCCTGCGGAACGCCGCAGTGCCATGCCGCATCGCCTTTCATGACGAAGACTGCACAGGAGCGCCCGAGCGAATCGTGCAGCCACTGCGCCGCGCGCTGCGCCATGGTGTGGGCGTCGTCGCACTGCGCCAGCGCTTCGGCGAGCGCGTGCAATTGGGTCCTGCGCTGCTCGCCCAGCTCGGCGCGCGCGCGGCCTTCGCGCAAGTTCGCAACCAGTGTGCCCACGGCGAGCGACAACGCGAGCAGCACGCCGAGCAGCCACCAATATTCCGCGCCGTCGACCGCGAAGGTGAAGCGCGGCGGGATGAAGAAGTAATTGAGCGCCGACACGCAAAGCAGCGACGCGATGGCCGCGGGCATGCGGTCCAGCACCAGCGAACACAGCACCGTCGCCACGAGATACACCATCGCGAGCCCGGCGACGGACATGAAGCGGTCGAGGGAAAAGCACAGGCCAGTTGCGAGCACCGCGGACGCAAGGGCCCACAGCCACGCGAATGCAGGATGCTGCCGATGCGACATGCGAAGCGAGGTCAGGACTCGCCGTCGTCCGCGAGACCGGGGAAGAGATCGCCCAGACTCTTGCCGCCGCCCGCGCCGCCGCTGCGCGGCTGGGCTTTCGGGTATTCCTCGGCGATGCGGTCTTCCCAGTAGGTCGTCGGGTTCGGCGCGGAGCACAGCCGCCGGAACACTTCGTCGGGCACGTGCTTGTACGCTTTCACGCTCTTGTCGTCCCACGTGAGGTCGAGCTGCTTCGACGACGGGTCGTAGTCGGCCTTGCGGATGCGACCGGTGGTGAAGCTCTTGACGGGCATGGCGAGCGCAGTCTACTCCCGCCGCACGATCGCAGCACAATGGCGTCATGCGCCTTGCGATCCTTGCGCTCGTCCTGCCCGCCGCCGCGTCCTGTGCGACGACGCACGATGCTGACTGGCTCTCGTCAGCGAAGGCACTCGAGTTCCGCGACCGCGTCGTGCAGCTCGCGCTGATCTACGGCGATTCGAGCGGCATCGATCCGCAGGGGTTCAAGATTCTCACGCGTGCTCCACGTGCGGTTGCCGTCGGCGGTTGTGCGGACGTCGAAGTCGTGACCTCCAAAGATCGCGATGTGGTGCGGCGGGAGATGGTGCACGCTTGTCGAGCGCATTAGCTGACGTGCAGTGACGTGCGGTGACGGGCCCGCGCCGATGGGATGCCCTCAACCCTCCATGTCCGCCGCCGCGCCGTCGCCCTGCGGCGCCGTCGCGAGCTCCCCCTTTACTTACGGGTTGAGGGCATCCCATCGGCGCAGGCCTGGGCGCAATCGTGGTGCTCCACCAAGGCGCGAACGCGCCTCTTTGCTTTTCACCGATGTACCCAGGTTCGCGGATGCAGGGTGGCCGGACCACGCAGGTAAAGGAAGGAGCTCGCAAGCTTGTCTTGCGGCGGAGGGACACGGAGTGGGCCGGCCACCCTGCATCGGCGAACCCGCCAACGAACCAAAAAAAAGCAAGCGACACACATCCAACACATCCTTTCAATTCGCTACCGCTGAGCGCAAGGTCGCCCCTTAAGCTGGACCTCAGCAATAGGAGGACGGGCGTGAAGAGGATCGGGTTGATGTGCGTTGGGGCGGCGTTGTCGTGGGGCGTGACGCTGGGTGCCGCGCACGCGCAGGCGGTCTACAAATGCAGTTCGAGTTCGTATTCGGAGCAGCCGTGCTCGAACCGCATCGTGCGCACCTACGACGCGCCCGTGCCCACGCCGCCGAAGCCCCATGACGTCGTGGCGCAACGCCTTCCCGGAGAAACACCGGAGGAGCTCGCGTTGCGCAGGCACCGGGCGCATCTTTCCGAAAGCGACCGCGACGAATGCGCACGGCTGGACAAGCGCATTCCCTTCGAACGCGAGCGCCTGAAGAAAAACCCCGGCGAGCCCGACGTGGACAACGCGCAGTCGTCGCTGTCGGAAAGCCGCAAGCGGTTCAAGCAGTTGCGCTGCTGACGCGCTCGCGAAGCGACCACGGCCGCTGCGGTCCGGTGCGAACGATATGAAACCTTCTGCGCCTTGCAGGGAATAAACGGGACCGGGATGAACCCGGCAACCTTGCAAGGAGTGCACATGAACCATAGGCGCGCATTCAGAAGCTGGCTCGCGACCGGCGCGGTCGCCGGGCTGGCAGGCATCATCGCCGCATGCGGCGGCGGCAGTGGAAGCGGCGGGACCCTCAGCTTCGGAGGCGGCGACACGCCTGCCCCGCCCAGCGCCGTCTTCGCTGTGACGAATCTCGTCTCCGACGGTGCCGCTGTTCCCGCGGCCCACACCGACACGCACCTGGTCAACGGATGGGGCGTTGCGTTCAATCCGCAGGGCTATGCGTGGGTGGCGAACAACGGCACGTCGACATCGACGCTCTACGACGGCAATGGCGTCGCGCAGCCGCTCGTCGTCGGCGTGCCCGCGACGATGGACGCCGACCCGACCGGCATCGTCTTCAACGGCACGCAGGACTTCAAGGTGGGCTCGGGCGCAGGCGCCGCACCGGCAGCCTTCATCTTCACCGGCGAGGCGGGGATGATCTCGGGCTGGTCGCCCACAGTCAGCGCGAACACATCCATCACGATGTACGACGGCAGCGCGGACAGCAAGGTCTACAAGGCCCTGGCAATCGGCAAGTTCAACAATGCGAACTACCTGTACGCGGCCGACTTCCACAACGGCCGGGTCGACGTGTTCAACGGCTCGTTCGCGCTCGTGACGCTCGCCGGCAACTTCGTCGATCCGCAACTGCCGGCCGGCTATGCGCCTTTCGGCATCCAGGCGATCGGCAGTTCCATCTACGTGAGCTATGCGAAGCAGCAGGCGGGCAGCGACGACGAGCAGGGCGGCGCAGGACTCGGTGCGCTCGCGGTGTTCGACATGGGCGGCAATTTCGTCAAGCAGCTTGTGGCGCCGGGCGGATCGCTCAACGCGCCTTGGGGCATCGCGATGGCGCCTGCAAACTTCGGCGTGTTCAGCGGGGCCTTGCTTGTCGGCAATTTCGGCGACGGCAGGATCAATGCATTCGACGCGTCGACCGGCGCAATGAAAGGCACGCTCAGCAAGGCCGACAAGACGCCGATCGTCATCGATGGCTTGTGGGGGATCGCCTTCGGCAACAACCTTTTCAACCAGCCGTCGACCACGCTGTTCTTCGCGGCCGGGCCGGGCGACGAGTCGCATGGCCTTTATGGCCGCATCGATGTGAAGTAGGTCAGAACGAGAAGGCCGCGCTCGCGATCCACCCGGCGCGGCCGCCGCGGGTCGTCGTCGGAACCGGGCCGCCGCGGCTCGCGCGAGTCCACGCAAGCTGCAAGTCGAGGTTCTCCCTCGCCGTCCAGCCGATACCCGTGCGAACGTCCCAGCGCGCGCGGCGCGGCACGGCACCGCTGCCGTTGTCGTAATCGGACGGATCGACGGGGCCAGGCGGCGAGACGCGAACGAGTTCGCCCACATGCGCGAACACGCGCCAGTCGTCGGTGATCAGCCGACGCGCCGCGGCTTCGAGGTACAGCGTCTTCACGCCTTCATGGAAGTAGTTGGGCGAGTAGTTCAGCCGCACGTTCCATTCGCGCGCGACCAGGCCGGCGTAGGCTTCCGCGAAATCGTAGCCGCCGCCCGTGAAGCGCCACAGGCTCGCTCCGGTGTCGAGGTTGAGCGCAGAGGTGAGCGGGAACACGCGCCCGCCATACAGCGCGAGCTGCGTGTAGCGATCGCCGCCCGGAAACTGCGCACGCGCGATGGCACCGCCTGCGTACCAGCCGTGGTCCGCGTCGTAGCCGATTTCGGCGCGCGCGCTCGGCCGGCTGTCGCCGAGCGACACCCCGCGAAAGCGATAGTCCGATTCGAGCGTGATGCTCGCGCTGGCCTGCGCAATCGCGCCGCGCGCGACGAGAAGCAGCGCGCAGGCTGCGCAAGCGAGCGCAACCGTGCGTGATGCGGGCGTGCGGTGCCGCACTTCAGCGGCGCGTGTCCGATGGCATGACTGCGATTGTGTCGCAGGCGCAGGTGCATGAGTGAGCGGCGCGTGCAATGCTGGCGCATGCATCGATGCGGCCGTCATCGCCCGCTGCAAGCTCGGCGGCGAGCGGCGTGCGCAAGGTTGACGCGGGCAAGGGGCGGCGCGACCTCAGCTCCACGAGAAGCGCAAGCAGGCCGCTCACATGCGCCGCCGCATAGGACGACCCGGAGACAGCGCCCCAACGCGACACGGGCAGTGTGGCCAGGACGTCGGTCCCCGGCGCGGCGCGCATGGCGGTGCCGCGCGGCAATGGCTCGTCGCTGACGGCGATGACACCGCGAACGGATGCCGGAAAGCCGCCGCCCGCCAGTTCCTTGCGAGCCGCTGCGACCACCGCCGTTCCACGCGCGATGGCCGCTTCGATCAGGCGCTGCACGAGCGCGTCGGGCGGGCCGCCCAGGCTGAGGTTGATGATGTCTGCACCGCGTTCGATCGCCGCATTCAGCGCGAGTGCGAGTCCCAGGCTGCGGCAGCGTGTCGCATCGGCGCCTTCCCAGCACGCCCGAAACGCAAGCACGCGTGCGTGCGGCGCCACGCCGGCGATGCCGACGTGGTTGTCCGCACGCGCGGCGATGATGCCCGCGACAGCCGTGCCGTGCGACTCCGCGGCATCGGCGTGATCGGTCGCGAAATCGACGCGCTGCTCGATCTGCTGGGCGAGATCCGGATGGTCCGCCTGCACGCCGCTGTCGATCACGGCAACGCGCACGCCGCGGCCTGTCGCCACTTCATGCAGCTGCGCGAGATGCCATTCGCGAGCAGCGGGCTGCAGCGCGAAAAGCGGATCGTCGTGCCCCATCGCGCGGAATTCGTTCATCGGCTGCGCCCAGGCGACGTGCGGCTGGCCGTTGATCCGCTGCGCGACCTCGGCGGCGCTGCGCGAATCCTGCACGTCCATCACATAGCAGTCGACCCCGATCACGGGCATGGGCCACTCCGACACGATGCGAAGGCCGTGCGCATGCGCGAGGTCGTTGGCAACGCGGCGCAGCGCGGCGCGGCCGGCGGTGTTGGAGTAGCCGCCGGAGTAATTGCCGTCCGCGCGGAAATGCGCAGGCGGCATGCTGAACATCACGAGGATCTGCTGCGGCGCTCCGGGTGCTTGGGCGAGCGAAGACGATGCGAACAGCGAAAGCAGCGCAAGACAAGCGACAGCGAAGGCTCGCGGCAGGCGGCTCATGGCTTTCCTCCTTGCAGCGATTCGACGCGCGCTACGGCAACGTCCGAACGCAGCCGCTCGATCTGCGCGGACGAAGCCGTCGGCATGTGCAGCAGGTAGGCATCGGTGGCGGTCGGGCCGTCGACGATGCGCGCGCCCACCGTGCGCAGTGCCTGCCGCATCTGCGATTCGCTCGCGCCGGGCTTGAACACCACCAGCGCGTTCGCCGCAGGTGCCGCGGGCGTGCTGCCCAGCGTGCGGTACTCGGTGTCCTGCGGAACGCTGCGCGGCACAAGCACCAGAACCAGCGCGAGCATCGCGAAGGCCTGCGCGGCCGCGAGTGCGGGCCAGCCCAGGCGTGGCCATGTGCGCTTTTCGCGCGGAGTTATTTTTGCGCGCATGGCGGCCCATCCGCGCTCCACGTCGGCGCCGGCCGTCGGCATGGATGCGGCTGCTTCGCGGATCGACTGCTGCAGCGCTGCGTCGGCGCGGCAGCGATCGCAATGCACGACGTGCCCGCGCACGCGCTCGAGTTCGGCCGGCGACAGCGTGCGGTTGGCGAGCCACGGAAGAAGCGCCTGGACGTCGCGGTGCTCGTCCGAATCCAGCGCGATGATGCGTGCGGTCATGGCATGTCTCCCAAATCGTCTTGCAGCAGCACCCTGAGTTTGCGGCGCGCGTGGAACATGCGCGTCTTCACCGTATCCACGGGGCAATCCATGATCTGCGCGATCTCCGCATATGGCAGGTCGTGGAAGTAGGTCAGCACCACGACATTGCGATGCTCGTGCGACAGGCCCTCGAGCGCATGTGCAAGCGCCGCCTGCATCTCGCGTGCATTGCTCATGCCCTCGGGGCCGACGTCGTCGCTCGCGTGCTCGTCCATGTCCACGGGGTCGGCCGGCGTGTCCTGCCAGCGCAGCGCCTTGCATACCGTGCGGTACGCGATGGCGAAGATCCACGTCGACACCTTGCACTGGCCGTTGAACGTGTGCGCGCGGTTCCACACCACGAGCAGCGTGTCGTTCACCGCTTCCTCGACGATGGTGCTGCGCGCGGTGACCAGCGACATGAATCGCACGAGGCGCGGGTAGTAGATGCGGTAGAGCGTCTCGAAAGCGCGCTGGTCGCGCTGCGTGACGCGCTCGATGAGCAAGGCTTCCTTCGCGTTGCCCGACACCTCGCGCACGCGCGGCTTGCCGTCGCCGCCGGGCACCGGCGAGCGTGTGAGCTTTTGAAGGAAGCCGAGCATGGGAGCCTTGCCTGATTGTCGTCACCCCGGTGGGGCGGCTGCAAGCGATTGCACGAAGGCCGCCACGGCGCGCATGTCTTCGGCGGTCATCCCCGAGCAGGCGAGCTTCATCACGCCGCCATCCGGCCGGTCGTTGCTCGTCTGGTAGATGCGAAGCTGCCGCTCGATGTAGGCGGCGTGCTGCCCCGCCAGGCGCGGCGCGGCGGCCGTTCCCTGCGCGCGGTCGCCGTGGCAGGCGACGCAGGCGGGTGCATTGTTGCCGGTGCCTCGGAGGTAAATGGCCTGCCCCGCGGCTATCGTTGATTGCGTCGACACGGCAGCCGATTGCGGGCGCGCAGACTGGGCGGAGTAGTAGTCGGCCAACTCGTCGATCTGCGTGTCGGTCAGGCTGCGGGCCAGGCCGAACATATATGCGACCGCCTGCGGGTCATGGCGGGACTTGTCGCGGAACGCGCGCAGTTGTGTCGCCAGGTACGCTCGCGACTGTCCCGCCAGCGCCGGGAAGTTCGGCGACACGCTGTTGCCGCCGGGCCCATGACAGTTCGCGCACACCTGCTGCGCGAGCACCGCGCCATGCACGCGCGAATCGGCGAGATTGCGCGAGCGATCGGGTTCGGCGCAGCCTGCTGATAGTAGTGAAACAAGGATCGGTACAAGTGCCAGCGCGGAACCGGCTTTGCCGGGCCGCCGATGGCGCCCCTTGAGGGGAGGCGCCGCAGGCGCTTCGGGGTGGGTGTTCATCAATAAGCCCCCCAGAGATAGAGAAAGAGGGTGTTGTTGTCTTTCGCATCGCGCCCGAAGCCGTCGTAGTTGCGCGATGCGCCGTTGAATCGCGTGTAGCCCGTGTACTGCACGCCGACGCGCAGGTATTGCACGGGCATCCAGAACGCCTCGAGGGTGTAGCCGCGTGTGCCCGGGTTGCCCGCGATGTTGCCGTCCACCGGGTTCGCGACCTGGTTCGCGGGGTTCGTGTTGCCCGTCAGGTCGAAAAAGCCGGCGCTCGCGCCGTACTTCGCGTTGTACACATACGTGGACTTGGCTCGCCACAAGTGCGTCATGTCGTCGTCGTCGATGCGGCTGCGCTCATGCACGAGCTGCACGGTCACCGAATGCGGGTCCAGCAAGTACTGGTATTGCGCATCGAGGATGAGATCGCGCGAGCGATGCAAGGGCGACGATGTGTCGAGCGGGTCGTCGTAGAAGCGAGAGCGCATGCCGGACGTGCCGACCATCAGGCTGTGCGGGCCCCATTCGCGATTGAATGCGAAACGCCAATAGGGGCTCAGGCCGTTGATGCGCGTGAGCTCTTCGGGCGCGACGCCCGCGCTCATGAAGCGCAGCGCACCGCGCGCGGAGCGGTAGCCGCCCAGCTCCGCATAGATCGTGCGGTTCCAGAACGCATAGGCCGTGACGCCCGCAAGCGGGGCGGCCGCGCCATAGCCGGGATAGGGCGCAGCGCCGTCGACGAAGCGGCTGCTCGTGGGCGAGGGCACCGGCACGTACTGCATCCACGCGGCCGCGGTGTTCCACGGGTCGGACACCGATGGGTTGTTGTTCAGCGAGACGCCGACGATCAGGTCGCGATCGGGGCTGACGAAACGGTCGGCATACCGCACGTCGATGTTGTCCACGCTCGAGTGCCCATGGAACTGGCCCGAGGCATCCTGCGCGGCGTACGGGTCGTAGGTGATTTGCGTGAAGGCGCCGATGCGATCGGTGATCTTGCCGCCGAGGAACAGGCTGGCAGTCGCCACGAACGCTTCGTTGTTCTTCTGGAAGTCGGCAGCCGGGTCGGCGCTCTTCGAGGTGTTGGCCACGCTCGAGCGGCTGGCCACCACCATGGCTGCGAGCGGCACGGTGCGTTCGCCCAGCGTGTAGCCGGTCAGCTTGAACATCCGCCCGTAGGCCGTGAGTTCCGGGAACTGCCCGCCCGCATGGCAGGCCTGGCAGTTCTGGCCGGTCTGCCGGGCGAAAAGAGGCAGCGCCTGTGCAGGGGCGCCGAGCACCGCCACCAGGAAAACCACTAGAAATCCCGTCCTCATGCTTGATTCCCGGCCGGGTTCCGTGCCGGCGTGCCCGTCAATACCGGGGCGCGCGCAAGAAGTTCAAGACTGCTGTCGATTTCCGGTCACCCGTTCGTCGTAACCTCGGGACCCTCCCAAAAAAAGGCAATGAAAGGAAATCACATGCCCATGCTCGACAGCTACATCTTCTTCGACGGCAACTGCGCCGAGGCCATGCGCTTCTACCAGCGCGTCACCGGTGGCGAGATCAAGGCGATGCTGAAGTATTCCGAATCGCCGGACCCGAGCACCTGCCCGCCCGGCTCGGCCGATCGCATCATGCATGCCAGCCTGGTGATCGACGGGCGCAACCTCATGGCCTCCGATTCGCCGGCCGGCCAGCACAAGCCCATGCAGGGTTTTTCACTTTCGCTGTATTACGACTCGCCCGAAGAAGGCAAGCGCAAGTTCGACATGCTCGCCGACGGCGGCAAGGTCGAGATGCCCTTCGGCCCGACGTTCTGGGCGAAGGGCTTCGGCATGGTGGTCGACAAGTTCGGCACGCCGTGGATGGTGAACAGCGGCGCGACGATGGGACCGCAATAAGCCGCGGCGCTGGCGACCGGGCCGCCAACTGCCGGCGCGCTACCATGCTCCGGCGCCATGACATCGCCCGCGCCCCATCCCGTCAACGATCTCGTCCTGAAGGACACGCCGCCACGTGCGCCACGCAATCTGGTGGCGCGTTCGTCGTTGCCGCATCCGGGCGAACCCGCCGTGCTGGTGCAGGCGCCGCCGGGGTTCGGCAAGACATCGCTGCTCGCTCAGTGGCGGCGTGAGCACCTGGCAAACGG
>DATJJL010000430.1:0-4349 GCA_035492155.1 Ramlibacter sp.
ATCGAATGCCTGATGCTGCTGGGCCGGCGCGAAGAAGCGATGCAGGCGTTGCAGGTGGTGGCGAATTCAGGCCGCGAATACGGCCAGCCAGCGGCCATCATGCGCGCCAAGGCCATCATGGACCTCATCACGGAGCGCCAGTCATGACCGAGCCCACCTCGCCCCTCGACTCCGACGACCTGCGCATCCTAGCCGAGATCGGCTTCATGGGCGCGCAGTCGGGCCAGGCGCCCGCGGCGCGCGCGCTGTTCGAGGCGCTCGCCGTGTTGCGTCCGCTAAGCACGCTGCCGCACATCGGTCTCGCGCAGGCCGCGATGGGCGCGAACAAGAACCAGGAAGGTGTGCGCATTCTTCGCGAGGCGCTCAAGAAACATCCCGGCGATGTCGAGCTCACGGCGTTTCTCGGCCTGGCGCTGCACGCGTCGGGTGAGGCCGCGCAAGCGCGCAAGATGATGAACACCGTCATCGAGAAGGCAAGCGAAGCCGATGCGACCAGTGTCGCCATGGCTCGCAAGCTGCTGGCGCTGGATTCGATGGGGACGCCGCGCCCTCTCGGCCAAAT
Source organism: Ramlibacter sp. (assembly GCA_035492155.1). Classification (GTDB taxonomy): domain Bacteria; phylum Pseudomonadota; class Gammaproteobacteria; order Burkholderiales; family Burkholderiaceae_C; genus Ramlibacter. The sequence continues at coordinate 563 of DATJJL010000430.1, forward strand.
AGCCTAAGTCTCCTGAGTGGCCCGCGGAATGGATCGAATCCACCGCAGACGCCACTAAGTTTCTACAGGAGGTTTGTCATGTCCGACGTTGTTTCAGTAGTCGCGCAGGCCACGACGTCGTCCACTTGGGTGGACGCCCCCGTCTCCAGCACGGTGTCGGACAGCGACGCCGCGCGGTTTGCGGATTTGATGTCCACGCAAACCTCGCAAGCGCAGGCGCCGTCGCAAGTGCAAGCTACTTCGCAAGTGCAAGGCCCGTCCGCTGTGGCGCCTACGGGCGTTGCCGAGACGTCGGCCGTGCGCCCGGGTCGCAGCATCGGCGACGCCATCCTGAGCAAATTCGATTCGCTCGGCCGCCATTACGTCGAGCAGAACTCCGAAATCAATTCGTTCCTCTCGGTGGATGGCGCCCAGCTTTCGCCGGGGCGGCTGCTGCAGCTGCAGATCCAGATGCTCGACCAATCGGTCGTGGTCGACGTCGCCAGCCGCGTGATCTCCAAGGGCGTCCAGGAAGTCGACCAGCTGACCAAACTGCAATGACCCACCCTGGCCGCATTCTTTGTTTCGTCCTTGCGCTGCTCCTGGCGGGCTGCGGCCGGCAGGTGGAGCTGCTGTCCAACGAAAGCGAGCGCGATGCCAACGACGTTCTCGCCGTGCTCAGCGACTCGGGCATCAGCGTGCAGAAAACTCCGGGCAAGGACGGCGCGGTCAACCTCACGGTGGACCAGTCCAATGTCGCGCGCGCCATCGACGTGCTCAACGCCGCAGGCATGCCGCGCGAGCGCCGCACCACCATGGGCGACGTGTTCCGCAAGGAAGGCCTCATCTCTTCCCCGCTGGAAGAGCGGGCGCGCTACCTGTGGGCGTTGTCGCAGGAGCTGTCGGAAACCATCTCGCAGATCGACGGCGTGCTTCGTGCACGCGTGCACGTGGTGCTGCCCGAACGCAGCACGGGTGGCGAGCCCGCCCTGCCTTCGTCGGCCGGCGTGTTCGTCAAATATCGCCGCGGCAGCGATCTCGAGGAATCCGTTCCGCAGATCAAGAAGCTGGTGGCCGCGAGTATTCCGGGCCTCACGATCGACAAAGTGAGCGTCGTGCTGGTGGCAAGCGGCATCGCGCCCGCACCGGCTGCAGTGGCTGCGGCAAAGACGCCGCGTGCTCCATCGGTGTCGCCTTTGCTGATGGTCGCTTATGCACTCACGGCGCTGTCCGTGCTTTGCGTGGCCGGCTTCGGCGCGTGGCGCATGTTCGGCAAGCGGCGCGAAGATTCTGCGGACGACGACGACGAGGCGCTGGGGGCTGCATGAGCGCCATGGAGCGGTCTGCCAATCTCGTTCGCCTGATCGGCGTGCAGCCCGACATCGTTCGCACCATCTGCATCTTCAACGAAAGCCCTGCCGATTACATCGACGAATCGCGCCGCCGCGAATTCTTTCCGATGCCGGTCGACGAAGCTCTGTGGGACAACACGCGTTCGCGTCGTCACTTGTCGCGGCACATCCTCGACAGGCTGGGCGTTGCGGCATGCCTGGAAACGCAGCGCCCCGAATGGCCGATGGCCCTGCTCGATCGAGGGCGGCTCGATCGCCTTGCATTGCACGTGGCCGCGGCGCTGGTGGGCACGCGCGTGCGTCGCAGCCTGTCGCGCAGCGAGGTGCTGCGCTGGCGCGAATGGCTCACGCCCGAAGCGCATGAATTCGCATTGACGCGCGCGAGCCTCATGCCCGCCAGCGCAGGCGTGGATGCCGATGCAGGCGACACGCCGGCCGAACAAATGGGGCTCGCATGGATCGCCGCCGCCAGCCGGCGCTGGCCCGAGGCCATCGCGCGCCGCTTCACGCTCAAGCTGCCCGCGGGCGCTTCGCAGGATGCAGCCGTCGTCGACGGCACGTTCGCATCGCGCCTGGTTTCATCCGTCCTGTCGATTGTGGAGTCACGGTGGTGTTCATCATTCGCCAGCATGAAGACCTGAGCCGCCCCGAGGCCGCGCAAAAGATCATCAAGGCGAAGGACTTCTGGGCCTTCAAGGATGCCGAGCGCGCGCTCGCCGACGCCGAAAGCAAGAAGCAGGAAATCATCTCCGCAGCCGAACTCGCTTACGAAGCGGAAAGACAGCGCGGCTACGCCGATGGCAACGAAAAGGCCAAGCTGGAGCAAAGCGGCAACATGGTGGAGATCGTCAGCCAGACGGTCGAATATTTCAGCAAGGTCGAAACGCAGATGGTCGAGCTCGTGCTCGAGGCCGTGCGCAAGGTGGTGAGCGATTTCGACGATCGCCAGCGCGTGACGACAGTGGTGAAAAACTGCCTCGATCTCGTGCGCAGCCAGAAGCACCTGGGGCTGAGCGTGCATCCCTCGCACGTCGACTACATGCGCAGCCAGATCAGCGAGCTGCAGAAAATCTATCCGGGCATCTCGCACATCGACGTGCAGCCCGACGGCAAGCTCGCTGTCGATGCGTGCGTGGTCGAATCGGAAATCGGCACGGTGGAGGCAAGCCTCGCGGGCCAGGTCGAGATGCTGCGCGATGCTTTGGCTGTCGTCTTCGAACAGAAGCCCGAGACCGAGGACGTCGAAGAAAAAACGCCGGATGAGCCCGACACGACGGAGCCCGAGGCGTGAAAGCCTCCGACCAGCCCGCCGAGCGGCGCAGCGCCCCCGAGCTGGATTACCTCACGCCGCGTGAGGCAAAAAAGCGCACCGGCACCACGGCCGATGCTGCGCCGCCGAGGCGCAGCGCGCGCGAGCTCGATTACATCGCCACATTGCTTCGCGGTGCTGTGGGGCAAGCATCCACGGTCAAGATGCGAGGACGTGTGGTGCAGGTGGTGGGCACGATCGTGAAGGCCGTCGTTCCGTCGGTGAAGATCGGCGAGGTCTGCATCCTGCGCAATCCGGCCGACGGCAGCGAAACGCAAGCCGAGGTGGTGGCGTTCTCCAAAGGCTCCGCGCTGCTGATGCCCGCCACAGGCACGCAAGGCATCTCCGGCGACACCGAGGTGCTGCCCACCGGCAAGGAACAGCTCGTGCCGGTGGGCCGTGCGTTGCTCGGTCGTGTGCTCGACGGCCTCGGCAATCCACTGGACGTTTCGGTCAAAGGCCCGCTGCCTGCGATGAAGCAATACCCCGTGTACGCCGATGCGCCCGATCCGCTGAAGCGTCGCCTGATCGATTCGCCGCTGCCGCTGGGCGTGCGCGCGCTCGACGGGCTGCTCACCTGCGGCGAAGGCCAGCGCATGGGCATCTTCGCTGCTGCAGGCGGTGGCAAGTCGACGCTGATGGGAATGCTCGTGAAAGGCGCGGCGGTCGATGTGACCGTCGTCGCGCTGATCGGCGAACGCGGCCGCGAAGTGCGCGAGTTTCTCGAACGCGAACTCGGCGAAGAAGGCATGGCCCGCGCGGTGATCGTGTGTGCCACATCGGACAAATCGGCGATGGAGCGTGCGCGCGCGGCCTTCGTCGCCACAGCCATCGCAGAATACTTTCGCGACCAGGGGCAGAAGGTGCTCTTGCTCATGGATTCGGTCACGCGCTTTGCACGGGCGCAGCGCGAGATCGGGTTGGCGGCCGGCGAGCCGCCGACGCGCCGGGGTTTTCCGCCGAGCGTGTTCGCCACGCTGCCGCGCCTGATGGAACGCGCGGGCACCAACGAGAAGGGTTCGATCACGGCGCTCTACACGGTGCTCGTCGAAGGCGACGACATGACCGAGCCCGTCGCCGACGAAACACGATCGATCCTCGACGGCCACATCATCCTGTCGCGCAAGCTCGGCGCGGCCAATCACTA
>DATJJL010000431.1:0-10334 GCA_035492155.1 Ramlibacter sp.
GGGTCGTGCGTCCAGCCTTCGCCGGGCGGCACGACGTCGCCGTGCGCGTTCAGCGCGATCACGCGGCCTGCGCCGTACTTGCGCCGCACGATCAGGTTCGTGATCGACTGCATGCCTTGCGCATGCACGTCCGCTTCGGGCACGGCGTGTTTCTCGGCGACGAACCCGAACTCGCGCAGCAGCTGCGCTGTGCGGTTCGCGTGGGGCGCGTTGTTGCCGGGTGGCGTGTCGGTCGGCACGCGCACCATCTCCTGCAGCAGCCGCACCTCGTCGTCGAAATGCCCGTCGATCCATGCGTCGAGCTGCTCGTATTGCTTGTCGTTCATTGTTCTTCGGCGAGGTCGTCCAACAATCGCAGGAAAGCTCGCACGGCCAGGTCGATGTCGTGCGCCGTCGTCGATTCGAGCGGGTTGTGGCTGATGCCGCAGTTCTGCCCGCGCACGAACAGCATCGCCTGCGGCATCACCTCGTGCAGCTTCATCGCATCGTGACCTGCGCCGCTGGGCATTCGGTGAACCGGTACGCCCAGCGAATCGACGGCGCGTTCCCAGCGCTGGCGCCACGCGGCATCGCTTGGGGCCGCGGCGGCGCGCATCGTCTCTTCGACGTCGAATCGCACACCGCGCCGATCGCCGATCGCGCGCATTTCGGCGATGACGTCGGCCACCATCGCATCGCGCTGCTGGTCGTTCGGTGCGCGCAGGTCCAGGCTGAAACGACAACGGCCGGGCACCACGTTGATCGAGCCGCCGGGCACGTCGAGCAAGCCGATGGTGCCCACCGAATCGCCGTCGCGTGCAGCGCGTTGTTCGACGAAGAGCGCAAGCTGCGCCACTGCCGTCGCCGCGTCGCGTCGGCGATTCATCGGCGTGGTGCCGGCGTGACTCGCCATGCCGTTGGCCTCGCAGAGATAACGCACGCCGCCATTGATCGAGGTGACGACGCCCAGCGGCAAGTCGATCTCGTTGAGCACCGGCCCTTGCTCGATGTGCACTTCGACGAAGCCGAGGTATTGCCGCGGATCGCGCTCGAGCGCTCGGATCGACTCGACATTCGCGGGCAACCCCGCATCCCTCATCGCATCGCGCATGGCGATACCGCCCGCGTCCTTCTGGTCCAGCCATGCAGGATTGAAGTGACCCGTGAGTGCGCCCGATCCGAGGAAGGTTGCCTTGTAGCGCTGGCCTTCCTCTTCCGCAAAGGCGACGACTTCGATGCCGAAAGGCAGCCGCCGCCTGGCGCGCGAAAGCTCTCGCACACTGGCCATCGGCACGTAGATGCCCAGGCGCCCGTCGTACTTGCCGCCGTTGCGCACGGTGTCGTAATGCGATCCGGTAAGGAGCGACTTGGCATTGGTGTCCGTGCCGTGGTACTTGCCGACGACGTTGCCCACCGCGTCGATCACCACGTCGTCGAATCCGCATTCCTTCATGTCGGCAACGATGCGAGCCGCCGCCGCACGGTGCGCATCGGTGAGGTAGGTGACGGTGAGCTGGGCTTTCTGCTTGAACTCCAGGTCGCTGAATTCGGCGAGGCGTTCGAGCTTGTCCCACACGAATTCGCCCAGCGACGGCTGGTCGGCGAGCTTGTCGGCAAGGCGCAGCTCCGCGATGCGATGCACGTTGCGCAATGCCTCGGCCATCTCGAAATCAGCCGGGTTCGCAAGCCGCCGCTCGAAGGTGTCGATGATTTCGCGCCGCGTGAGACCCGTGCCGCGCGGGCCACGCACGGCGAGGATGAAAGGAAAGCCGAACTTCGCCCTGTAGTCGGCGTTCAGTTGCAGCAACTTTGCGAACTCCTCGGCCGTGCAATGCGAAAGGCCGGCGGCACTTTGCTCGCTCGTCGATTCGGTGGTCATCGCTGTTTTCGCCGCGAGCTCGGGATGCGCGCGCAGCAACTCGAGTTGCTTGTCTCGCCCCGCCTCGCGAACGACTTGCGCCAGCGTGTGCTTCAGATGCGCGAGCGATCGGAAGGGCGCGTGCCTTGCAGCCGCTTCGACGACCCACGGCGAATGTTCGTAGATGCCGGATGGAATGTTCATTTGAAAGGATGGACCGACTTCCAGTGCCGCGCAATGTCGATGCGCCTGCAAACCCACACGCGGTCATGCTTTGCGACGTGATCGAGAAAACGCTGCAGCGCGACGATGCGACCGGGGCGCCCGAGCAGGCGGCAATGCATGCCCACGCTCATCATCTTCGGTGCTTCGGCGCCTTCCGTGTAAAGCGTGTCGAACGTGCCCTGCAGGTAGGTGAAGAAATCGTCGGCTTGCGCAAACCCTTGCGGCAGCGAAAAGCGCATGTCGTTCGCGTCCAGCGTGTACGGCACGACAAGGTGCGGGACAACGCTGCCGTCCGACTTGCGCACCTTCATCCAGAAGGGCAGGTCGTCGCCGTAGTAATCGCTGTCGTATTCGAAGCCGCCTTCGTCCACCACCAGGCGGCGCGTGTTCGCGCTGTCGCGGCCGGTGTACCAGCCGAGCGGGCGGATGCCCGTGGTGCGCTCGATCGCGTCGACAGCCAGGCGCAGGTGCTCGCGCTCGGTCGCCTCGTCCATGTCCTGGTAGTGGATCCATCGCCATCCGTGCGATGCGACCTCGTGGCCCAGGTCGACGAAAGCGCGCGCGAGGTCCGGGTAGCGCTCAAGCGCCATGCCCACGCCGAAGACCGTCAGCGGCAGCCCGCGTTTTTCGAACTCGCGCAGGATGCGCCACACGCCCGCGCGCGAGCCGTACTCGTAGATGCTTTCCATCGAGAGATGGCGGGCCGGGTAGCTTGCGGGGTTGAACATCTCCGACAGGAATTGCTCGGAGCCTGCGTCGCCGTGCAGCACGCAGTTCTCGGCGCCTTCCTCGTAGTTCAGGACGAACTGCAATGCGATGCGTGCGCCGCCCGGCCACCTCGGGTCGGGTGGCGTGCGGCCGTAGCCCGCGAGGTCACGCGGGTAGGGCGCGGTGCTGTCGTAGGCCATACACTCGGTCCTTCTCCAGCGAGGGATGGTACATGGGCCTGAGCACGCACGTACTGGACACGATGCACGGCTGCCCCGCGGCGGGCATGTCGGTGGAGCTTTATTCGACCGAAGGGCAGAACACGTCGCTGGTCAAGCGCTTCGTGCTCGGCGCCGACGGCCGCCATGAAGGCGGACCGGTGCTCGACAACGCCGCGCTCAAGAAAGGCACTTACCGGCTGGTCTTCGACGTCGCCGGCTATTTCCGGTCACGCGGCCTGATGCTTCCCGAGCCCAGCTTCCTCGGCAAGGTGAGCGTGGATTTCGGCGTCGCCGATCCGTCGCAGCATTACCACGTGCCGCTCATCGCGAGCCCGTGGAGCTACTCCACCTACCGGGGTTCCTAGAGTTGGCCTTCGGTCAGCGTATCGAGCTGGAAGCGGCCGCTCTTGTGCCACAGCCACGTATCCGTGTACACGACATGGCCCATGCGCTTCGGTGCGGGGAAGGGCGCCGCGGCGCGCACGGTGCGCTCGATCTCCGCCATCACCTCAGGTGCCTGGCGCGGTGCGCGCATCCAGCTGATCGAGCGGACATTGCCGCGCGAATCCACGTCGACTTGCAGCACACCGACGGCGTAGAGCAGCGGCGGCATCTTGCCTTTGTAGATGCGTGTGCCGTTCAAGGCGTAGAGGTGGGCAGCCGCGTCGCGGCGGTATTCGCGCGGGGTGGCGGCGTTGGAGATGTGAGCGGCAGGCGCCAGCTCGGCGGGTTGCTCCGCGACTTGGGGCTGCACGCGCGGCGCTGTGTGCGCAACTGGTGCCGGGGGCGGCGCGGACGACGAGCAAGCGGCGAGCAATGCACCGGCCGAAGCAACGGCGAGTGCGCCGCGCAAGGAACAATCGAACTGCATGGATGTCTCCTTCACACGCCGGATTGAACGCGATATTGCTCAGCAGGACGACTGGCGTTACCTTTTGATGTCGAACTTTGCTCTTCCGAACGGCCCACAAAGCACTGCCCCATGAAAGTTCTCACGGATCGACTCGAGCGTGAACGCGCGGTGTTGGTAACGGTTGCATCGACGCAAGGCTCGGCTCCGCGCGAAATCGGCGCATGGATGCTGGTTTTCGCAGAGGCGATCGAAGGCACGATCGGCGGCGGCCATGTCGAGCTGCAAGCCATCGCGAATGCGCGCGCGATGCTGGCCGGGCGCGATGCTGCACTGCAGCGCGGTTACGCGCTCGGACCCAGTCTGGGTCAGTGCTGCGGCGGCACCATGAATCTTGTCTTCGAGTGCGTGACGCGTGACGACGCGGACGCACTCGCCGCGCGCCTCGCGCCGCAACGCGTGCCAGTCGCTTTGTTCGGCGGGGGGCATGTCGGTCGCGCGATCGTGCGCGCGCTCGGGCCCTTGCCTTTCGCAGTCACGTGGATCGACAGCCGCGACGAAATTTTTCCCGGCGACGTGCCGGGCAACGTCGAGTGCGAACACTCCGATCCTGTGCAGGCCGCGGTGACCATGCTCGCGCCGCACTCGCTCGTACTCGTGATGAGCTTCAGCCACGCAGAAGACCTGGATGTGATTGCCGCGTGCCTCAAGCGCCTGCGCGATCGCGACGACCTTCCCTATGTGGGCCTCATCGGCAGCAAGACCAAATGGGCGAGCTTTCGCCATCGCCTCGAGCAGCGCGGGTTCAGTGCCGACGAATTGGCGCGCATCACATGTCCCATCGGCGTTCCCGGCATCAAGGGCAAAGAGCCCGAAGTGATCGCGGCCGGCGTCGCTGCGCAACTCCTGCAAGTCACGGGATGACCACCGGATGATCGACACCTACCTCCTCGACTGGGCGAACCTTCTTTTGCGCTGGGCCCACGTGATCACCGCGATCGCGTGGGTCGGCTCGTCCTTCTATTTCGTGTTCCTCGATTCGAGCCTTGTGCCACCCGCGGACGACAAGCTGCGGGGCGAAGGCGCCACCGGCGAACTCTGGGCCGTGCACGGCGGCGGGTTCTACCATCCGGTGAAGTACGCCGTCGCGCCGCCCAAGTTGCCCGATCACCTGCACTGGTTTTATTGGGAAAGCTATGCGACCTGGCTCACGGGCTTTGGCTTGTTCACCGTGCTGTACCTGTGGAATGCGGGCACGTTTCTCGTCGACCGCAATCTCTTCAACTGGCCGCCGTTTCTTGCGGGCGTCGTCGCGGTGGCGTCGCTCTATGTTTTCTGGTCTGCGTACAACATCGTGTGCAAGGCGTTCGGCGAACGCGACAAGGGCGATGCCATCGTCGGTGCGTTCGTGCTGGTGCTCGTCGTCATCGCCGCATGGCTCGCATGCCGCGTGTTCCCGGGGCGCGCAGCTTTCCTGCTGGTTGGCGCGATGCTCGCCACAGCGATGAGCGCCAATGTGCTTTTCTGGATCATCCCGGGCCAGAGGAAGGTTGTCGCATCGATCAAGGCCGGCGAGACGGTCGATCCGATCCACGCCCGGCGCGGCAAGCAGCGCAGCGTGCACAACACCTACTTCACGTTGCCGGTGCTCATCGCGATGCTGAGCAATCACTACAGCTTCATGTGGTCGCATCCGCACAACTGGCTCGTGCTCGTGCTGATGATGTTCGCGGGCGCGGCGATCCGCCAGTTCTTCGTGCTGCGGCACGGATGGAAGCTCGGCCGCAACGCCCATCCGCTGCCGTATGCCGTTGCGGGCATCGTCGTGATCGTCGGCGTGATCGCGTGGCTCGCACCTGCTGCATCAACGAGCGCGGCGGCGCCGCAGAACGTGTCGTATGCCGACGTGCAGAAGATCGTTTCGCAGCGCTGCTACCTTTGCCACGGCGCGGCGACGCAGATGAAAGGCATTCGCCTGGATTCGCCGCAGGCGCTGAAAGAGCACGCCGCGCAGGTGTACCAGCAGGCGGTGCTCGCGAAGACCATGCCGCTCAATAACGCGACCGGCATCACCGACGCCGAGCGCGATGTGATCGGGAAATGGATCGAAGCGGGGGCGAAAGTCGATTAGGTGGTCGACACCACGGCATGGAGCTGCGCTTGGCCGGGATACTTCGTCGCGACTCCGCGCAGTACCGAAAGAAAGCTTTCCGTCGCCGGCGCCATCACGAACACGTCATGAATCACCAGGATGGCGAAACCCTGCTCGAGATAATGGCGCATGAAGTACGCCGGCTCTTCCTGGGAAACAGCCCCGTCCTGTTGGAGGATGCCGGTGGAGGCGACGAAGATCGTCGGTGCTTGTGTCTGCGCGCCGGCCAGCCCGCCCCACATGGCCACTTGTGTCGCTTCACCGATTTCCGATGCAAGGTAGGCCGGATACATACGCTCCGGCGAGCTTCGCCAAGGCGCACGTGTCTGGTCGGTGCCGGCGGATTCATGCAAGGCATGGACATAGCCCATGCTCGCGACCGCGAATTCGGTGTCGGCGATGAAGCGCTGGAGGTCGGTGCGGTTCGGGTTGAAGAATGACAGGAACTTGATCGACATCCGAGACAGCCCGACGGTCTCGGAGAACTTCTTCGCGCTTGCAGCTTCTTTTTCGGTTGAAGGCTCTTTTCTGGTGTTTCCGCGGGCGACGACATTCGCGAACGGACCGGCGAATTTCGCTTTGACCTGCGGATTGGTCAACGCGGCTTCGAGAATGTCTTCCTTGCCGACGTTGTCCTTGTTGACTTCGCGATAGAGAGTGACCTTCCCGGTCGGCGCACCCCTCAATGAACCGCGCAAGGTCGCATTCAGGATATCGAGGTTCTCCGGTTTCCAGTGCCTCTCGCCGACGATGGCTTTCTTCGCGCCCGCGCGGCGAAGTTTTCCGACGGTGTCTTCGAGAATTTGCATCGGGCCCGCAACTGCCGCAGGTGCGACGCCCCTTGCTGCGTGCCGGCCGACACCCCAGGGGCAACCTTGGATTCCGGCTCGCCGGCCGGAACCGATGGTGCGCCTTCGGTAACGGGGGGCGCCTCCGGTAAATGCACCCGCAGGCTCGACAGGTTATCCATCGATGTCCTCCATCGCTTCTTCCTGGAAGAAGTCACGGCGCCAATCCAGCGCAATGTCGACGCAAACATCGATGGCTTCGACGAAGGCTGCGGGCGTGACGTCCGCAAGCGGAAAGACGCACTTCAGCACGATCTGGCCTGTCGCCGGATTGCGCCCGACCACGGGCGGCTGCAGCGCGGCAGGCTGGAAATTCATCTCCAGCAGCGACAGCACGATGCGGCCGATGCGCGGGTCTTCCAATGGAAGTTCGCCGAGGCCGACGAGGAGAAAGATGTGGTCGGGAGCCGATCGCGGGTAGTGCATCACGTCCACCGTGACACCTTTGCGAAGCAGGTGGAAGGCGACCGGCCCTCCATAGCCTTCGTCAAGTTGTAAGCCCGAAACCCGGAAGGCGTCGCAAACGCCGTCGCAAAGCTCCTGCATCCGTTCCACGGTCACGGCAGACTCCTGCAAATGTCGATGTGCCAGTACGTGACACACGACACGCGACGGTTCCATACGGGACCGGGAGAGCGCGGGTCATGAAGCGCGCAGCATCCGCCAACGCTGCCTGATCAGCCCGGCCGCATAAACCATGAAGTAGCCCGACAGCAGTCCCAGCGGGCCGAGCGTGAAAGGGCTCAGCGCGAACGAGGTGTCTTGCGGCGGCGGCGGGCCGTGGATGGCCAGCTCGGCGAGTCGATACACAAGGCGTGCGACGAACATCGCCGAAATCGCGATGCCGATGCGCGAGTCCGGTGTGTAGAAAAGGCTCGTTCCCGCCGCCTCGAATCGCGTGCGCTTCACGCCCCAAACCCCTGCCGCACCGCCGACGACCAGCCCCGCCGCCAACCACGCGAGCCTCAGCGGTTGCGGATGCGGCGGGACGAAAGCTGTCCCGGCGAGCAGCGCAAGCATTGGCGGAAAGAGCAGCAGCGTCACCCATGGCCGGATGCGCGAAAGGGGCTGCCTTCCGACGAGGCGCTTGATGCGGCGCCAGATGCTCCAGGCGACCAGCGGCAGCAAGGCGATGACGGTGAGGGTTGCGGTGAGGGTTGCGGTGCTCGACGCAGTGCTCGTGACGGCCATCGCTGCATTTTCCGGCGCGGCGACCGGCTGCGCGCGCGCGAGTATGGCTGAGCCATCCGATGTCTGAACGTAACTTCTGCTAGCGGCCGGTGTACGGCGCGACACGCCGTGGCTGCGCCGTTGCCTGCGTACTGCTGGGAGAAAGTGGCTCATCGGGAACCTGCTCGACTGTAAATGTCGGCTTTCTTCCGATTACGTTGTAGGCCGCGGTACTCGACCGTTTGTAGGCGGCTTCCTACTAGTATTCACACCGTTGAGCGGCCGCTGTGTCATCAGTGGCTTTTTTTTGTCCGGCTCGGACGAGCTTCATGAGGCAGTAAACATGAAACGACGTGAATTCTCCAAGTACGCCGCCGCAGGCGCAGTAGTCAGCGGTGTCGCCGCCGCCGGCGCCGGCCACATCAGGATCAGGCCGACCCCAAAGCCCACATCGGCCCCCGCTCCGGCCCCGACGCCGGCACCGACGAGCGCACCCGCACCCGCACCCGCTCCGGCACCTACACCCGCTCCCGCACCGGCGCCCAGCACAACAGGCGGCCTCGGCTATCCCTTCGGTGCCCGCCTTGCCGCCTACGCGGCAGGCACGAAGCCGTCGCAAGCGAACACGACCATGGACGCGCTGCTCACCAGGCAGTACGACGCCTGGAAGGCAGCACGCGTGGTCAACGCAAGCTCGGTGGTTGCCGGCGGTTATGCGGTCAAGTTCTCCGACACCAACTACATGACGGTGTCCGAAGGCATGGGCTACGGCATGCTGATGGCTGTGCTTTTCGCCGGCCATGACGCGAGCGCACGCCAGCTCTTCGACGGCTTGCTTGCCGTCGTGCGCACGCGCTACAGCTACGGCATCGTGCCGTTCGATCCCAACGGCAAGTACCTGATGGACTGGCGCCTGAATGTCGATGGCACCTCGGCGGGTGGCGGCTGGAACGCCATGGACGGCGACCTCGACATCGCGATGGCACTCCTCATGGCCGACAAGCAGTGGGGCTCGACCAGCGGCACGTGGAACTACCTGCAGGAAGGAAAGAACACCATCGCGGGCCTGAAGTCATGGTGCATGAAGCCCGACGGCACGACCAAGGGCCTGAAGACCGCCGACGTGAGCCGCACGTCCGATTACATGATCGGCCACTTCCGCGCTTTCGCCGCAGCCACGGGCGATTCGTTCTGGAACACCGCGGTGGACCGCGCCTACTGGCTCACGAACCTCATGCAGACGAGCTACTCGCCCGGCGTGGGTCTGGTGCCCGACTTCATCGTCGGCACCAACACGGCGTCGCCTTATCCCTCGCCCGGCTACATGGGCGACGGCGACGCCTACGAAAACGACTACTGGTGGAACGCCTGCCGCAACCCGTGGCGCTACGCGTCCGACTACGTGCTGTCGGGCGACACGCGCTGGCAGCAGGTGGCCAGCCGCGTCGTCGGCTTCTTCCAGTCGCAGGTGAATGCCGCGGGCGGCGACGTGACCGTCATCGGCACCGGCTACAACCTGGCGGGCGCGAAGCTCACCGGCGGCAACAGCGCGGCCTATCACGCACCCTTGTGTGCGGGTGCCTGCGTCAGCTCGCAATACCAGACGCTCGTCGATTCGCTGTGGAACTGGAACGCGGCCCACCTCACCACGGGCTACTACGACAGCGAACTGCAGCTGCTGTCGATGGTCGTCGCATCGGGCAACTGGTGGTCGCCCATCGGAACCACCGCGGCTGTTTCAGGTTCGACGAGCGGCAGCACGGGCGGCACGCAACCGGGCACACCGACGACCACCACGACGAGCCTGCTGTCCAACGGCGACTTCACCGGCGGCATGGCCGGCTGGGCCGACTGGGGCAACACGGCGATCGTGGGCGGCGCCCTGCAAGTCGGCACCAATGCCGGCGGCTGCGGACAGGACATCGGGGCGAAGGTCACGGCGGGCAAGACCTACCTGCTCACCGGCACGGCCAACATCACGGCCGCTGCGGAAGGCGTGTTCGTCGGCGTGAAGTTGATGGATGCCAACGGTGCGGCGCTCGTGAACCAGACTCAGCTGGTGAGTTCCATGTCGCCTACCGCGGTGTCCATCCAGTTCACGGTGCCGGCGGGCGTCGCCAGCGGCAACGTCTTCGTGTGGAAGAACGCGAACAGCGCCCTGGGCGTGGTCGGCAAGCTGTCGCTCGTCGCCGTGGGGTGATGATCGATCCCGAAGCAGGCGGGCGGCGATAAGTCTTATTCGCGGAAGCGCAAGGTCGCAGTGACACAATGACCGCATGGTCACGGACCCACGCGCCTTCCTCGAACATCTCTATCGCACTGC